>JAQBHK010000342.1:0-14670 GCA_032127815.1 Desulfobacterales bacterium | reverse complement strand
GGGTATCTTCCTGATAATGGTGGGAAGCTTTATCAGTATCGATTATTTTTTCTTAAAGATAATCTTGGGTTTCATATCTTGTGATATGCATAAGCTTTCTGCTTATCTGCGCCATTTTATCTACTTGCAGCCTTATTTTATATATGCGCTCATAAACGGGATTGTCTTTGTCAAGTTCCATGATCAACAAATCGGAGTATCCTGAGATACTCTGTAAAGGCTGATTTAATTCATGGCATATAACTCCCGCCTGGTGCAGCAATTTCTTCAGGTGCTCTTCATTACAAGCTTCTTTTCGCTGATTTTGGGTTTTCAGGTTCTCTGTTGCGGTCATGGATTTCCTCGCTTATGGTTTCTTTAACCTGTTTTTAAAATCTATTTTATTGCATTTTGATTGCATTTATTGTGCCAAAAGCCCGGAGGCCATCAGCTACAATTAATTACAGGCAGTTATGTTATTTTACCGGCACTTAAAAAAATGCTGCGCTAATAATTTTTTGTCAGAGACTTGACGGCGTGTCAGATAAATGACGGAAGCACGCTTTTAATTTAAAAAGAACTTGACGAAATAATTAGTTGTGCTATTACAATTTAGACTAGCTAAAGCAAGCGGCAATAAATTTAGCTTAAGTTAAGTTTTGCACAATGGCGTGCTAAATTATTTGAATAGAATTTGAAAGACAAAGGCGTCTTTCCCGGCGGGAAAGACGCCTTTGTCTTTCAATTAACACCTTATAAGGAGCATATTTATGAATTTACATCAACCGAATGCCAATGAAGCTTTACAAACAAAAAATCGATCCCGAAACGTTGCCCCTCAATCCGGTATCTGCAGCCGATGCATTGATGGCTGCAAGGGCAATTGCGATCTGTTCAGGGCCACATTCCGTGGACGTGAACTCCTTTATCCGGAGCCTTTCGGAAGAGTCACTGCCGGTGCTGATAAAGACTATCCAATTGATTACTCTCACCTTAATATTATGGGATACGCATTGGGGGCGAAAGGCGTGGAGCCCGATCCAGATAAAGCGACATTCCCGGCAGTAGATACCGAAACATCTTTCGGTGTCACCGATAAGGTGAAGATGAAAGTGCCAATTTTTACCGGCGCCCTCGGCAGTACGGATATTGCCCGTAGAAACTGGGAACATTTTGCCATAGGGGCTGCAATCAGCGGTATCACCCTGGTGTGCGGAGAGAATGTATGTGGAATTGACCCTGAGTTGGAACTTAACGGTAACGGCAAGGTTACAAAATCTCCGGAAATGGACCGCCGTGTAAAAGAATATCGTCGTTATCATGACGGCTACGGTGATATCCTCGTGCAGATGAATGTTGAGGACACCCGTAACGGAGTTGCGGAATACGTGATTGACAAGCTCGGGGTGGAAACCATCGAACTGAAATGGGGGCAAGGTGCCAAGTGTATCGGTGGTGAAATTAAAGTCAACTCTTTAAGCCGGGCGCTGGAATTGAAAAAACGTGGTTATATTGTTACACCGGACCCGGAAAAACCCGCTTTTCAGGCTGCTTTTAAAGCCGGTCCTCTAAAGCAATTTGAGAGACACTCGCGTCTCGGATTCATTGACCAGAAAGGCTTCATGAATGAGGTTGAAAGGATACGAAAGCTTGGTGCCAAACGTATCACCCTGAAAACAGGCGCATATCCGATGAGAGAGCTCGCAATGGCCATACGCTGGTCCAGCGACGCCGGCATTGACCTTTTGACCATTGACGGTGCGCCTGGAGGGACCGGAATGAGCCCCTGGAGAATGATGACTGAGTGGGGGATTCCATCGATATATCTTCACTCCATGGCCTATGAGTTGTGTGAACGCTTGTCCCAAAGCGGAAAACGGCCCCCGGATATTGCATTTGCCGGTGGTTTTTCTTCAGAGGATCATGTGTTTAAGGCTTTGGCCTTGGGCGCACCTTTCTGTAAGGCCGTCTGCATGGGTCGTGCGTTAATGATCCCGGGCATGGTGGGTAAAAACGCCGAAAAATGGCTACGGGGAGAAGACGGCGGACTTCCTTCGACGGTATCGAAATTTGGAACCACCAAAGAAGAAATATTTATGAATTATGAAGTCTTAAAAGAAAAATACGGTTCGGAAGCCGAACGGCTTCCTTTGGGTGCAATCGGAATTTTTAGCGCCGTTGATAAAATCAAGGTTGGACTTCAACAAATAATGGCTGGATCCAGAAACTGGGCTGTCAAATACATCAGTCGAAATGACATATTTTCACTGACCGAAGAGTGTGCCAAAGTCACAGATACCCAGTATGTAATGGACGCTTATCGGGAAGAAGCCTTACAGATCATCGATTCTTGAAAAAAATATGTAAATTGCCATATTGTAACCACCAGAGGCAACTTCATAAAAACTCTGGTGGTTTCTTCCCAGCCTTGGGATCTTTTTTCCGCGGCCATCCTGATCAATAATCATCAAATTGGGACAAAGGATGCTTCAAGAATATAATGAAATACCCAGTGAATTTTATTCACATCTAAAAATTTTTCACGAGTTGATGTCAATCAAGGTGCGTGAGATCTTATTTGTTTCCAGTCCCTATGATGCGTTCATATTGGAAGAAGATGGCAGCCCTGCATCAAGAATTATAAATGAATACAGTGGGTTAAATCTTAGTCTGCCCCCCAGGGTGACTCGGGCGTCTTCCGCCAGGGAAGCATTGTCTCATCTAAACAAGAAAGATTTCGATATGGTTTTAACCATGCCGAACGTAGATGACATGGATGCTTTTTCATTGGGCCTGGAAATTAAGAAAATTAATCCGAGTCTTCCTGTTATTCTGCTGGCTCACAATCCCAGGGAAATTTATCCCTTAACAAAAAAGAAAGATTTTAAAGGGATTGACAGAAGTTTTATCTGGTCCGGCAATTCCGATCTGTTGCTCGCGCTGGTTAAAAACGTGGAAGACCGACTGAATGTTGGACGCGACACCCAGAAAGCAATGGTCCGAGTACTGATTCTGGTTGAGGATTCTCCCGTTTATTTCTCCTATTTTCTGCCTCTGATTTACAAAGAAGTTGTTAAGCAAACCCAGGCTGTCCTTGAAGTTGGTATCAATGAGGAACATCGGTTGCTCACAATGCGGGCCAGGCCCAAAATCCTGTTAGCGGAAAACTATGAAGAGGCCCTGGAACTATGTCAGAAGTACCGGTCATTTCTGTTCGGCGTTATTTCGGATACCCGCATCCCTAGAAATGGAAAGATGGTCGATGATGCAGGGTTTATGTTACTTTCACAAATGAGAAAGGAAATTCCTGATCTTCCCCTTCTTTTGATGAGTTCGAAATCATCCAATAAAACAAAAGCGGATCAAATTCCGGCTGTTTTTCTGGACAAAAATTCTCCAAACCTTCTTGAAGAGTTACACAATTTTTTTCTCAACAATTTAGGATTTGGCGATTTTGTTTTCCGCATGCCGGACGGTACGGAAATTGATCGAGCGTCTAACCTTCGTGCTCTTGAGTCAAAGGTTGCTAAGATACCGGATGAATCGCTTTGTTATCATGCCAAGCGCAATCACTTTTCCAACTGGATTATGTCTCGTTCGGAAATTGCCCTTGCTTCCAAGTTCCGTGAGGTCAAAGCCTCTGATTTTTCAAGCGCCCACGACATGCGGAGTTATATTATCGCCAATGTCCATGCGTTACGGAAATGGTGTCAAAAAGGTGTGGTCGCTCAGTTCAAGAGCCATAATTTCGATGCAGATATTATGGATTTTGTTAAAATCGGCCAAGGATCCTTGGGGGGTAAGGCCCGGAGCTTGGCCTTCATGTCCGCCCTGCTCCATCAGAATCCGACAATTTACGAAAATTATCCCGAAATAAACATCGAAATTCCAAAAACCCTGGTTGTGAGCACGGACGGTTTTGAATCTTTTATCAAACTGAACGGCCTAAAGGATTTTGCCACCCAAAGCTTTACAAATGAAGAAATTAACGCCGTATTTTTAAAAGCAGTTATGCCGGAGTGGCTGGTAAAAGAATTGGAAGTTTACGTGGCCCAGGTGAAATATCCCCTGTCGGTGCGCTCTTCGAGTTTGCTTGAAGATGCGCAGTTCCAACCGTATGCCGGAATTTACGAAACTTATATGATTCCCAATAACCATCCCGAATTCTCGAAGCGACTTGAACATCTTATTACCGCCATAAAACTGGTGTATGCTTCTACCTATTATGAAGAGGCCAAGGCATTCTCCCGCAGTACATCAAACCAGCCCCAGGAAGAGGCGATGGGTGTTATCATCCAGCAACTTACCGGAGAAGAATATGGAGATTATTTCTATCCAGCCATTTCCGGAGTGGCTCAGTCTCATAATTTTTATCCGATTTCCAAGATGAAACCTGAAGAGGGGATTGCCCATATTGCTCTGGGATTGGGCAAAACCGTTGTGGAAGGCGGCCGAACGGTGCGCTTTTCTCCAAAATATCCAAGTGTTATGCCCCAATTTTCCATGGTTGATGATATCCTGGCAAACGCCCAGCGTTTTTTTTATGCCTTACAGATTCGAAATTATCCCGATGAACTCAACTTCCTGGAATATTCAAACCTGGTAAAAAGGGAGGTTGACGATGCTGAAGCGGAGTATGCTGTAAAGCTGCTTGCCAGTACGTATGTGCCGGATGAACATCGAATTCGTGATGCAGGCTATCTGCCGGGACCAAAGATTTTAACTTTTGCTCAGGTACTAAAGTACAACATATTCCCTTTGTCTCATTTATTGTCAGACATGCTCGAATTAGGGCGAAAGAGTATGGGATGCCCTGTAGAAATCGAATTTTCGGTAAACCTGAGTTCCGATAAAAAGAAGAAAAGCGAGTTCTTTTTTCTTCAAATGCGACCTATGGTTGCCGGTGGAGAAAGGTTTGAGGTTCAAATCACCCATCAAGAAATTGAAGAAGCATTTTGCATTTCCAATCAAGCCCTTGGAAATGGAAAAAATGAAAGAATAGCGGATATTGTATATGTTAAGCCTGATGATTTTAAACCGGAGGCTACGATACAAATGGCAGGAGAAATTGATAAGTTAAATGCCGGCTTGGTTAAAGAAAAATGTCCTTATCTTCTCATTGGCCCTGGCCGGTGGGGATCTGCTGACAGATGGCTTGGGATACCGGTACAATGGCGCAATATTTCAGGGGTCGATGCCATCATTGAACTTAGAAATGAAACATTAAAGGCTGATCCTTCCCAGGGATCGCATTTTTTTCAAAACATAACCTCGCTGGGCATTCATTATATAACGGTTACCGAAAACTCGGAAGATCATTTTGATTGGGAATGGTTAGATTCCCAACCTGCTTCTCAGGAGACGGCCTACTTGCGGCATGTAAAATTGGATAAACCGTTTACGCTTAAAATTAACGGCAAGACATCCCAATGTGTATTGATTAATAATAATTAAATTCGTTTGGTTTGGACTTAACCACTAAATTTACGGGAGGTTGTTTATGAAAGACATTTTGACACTGATAAAGGATAGAGATCCGGGAGAAAAGGAATTTTATCAGGCTGTGGAAGAGGTCGGTGAGTCAGTTCTTCCTGTTTTGGACAGAAATCCTCAATACCGTCAGGAAGCTGTCCTGGAAAGAATTGTAGAGCCGGAACGTATCATCATATTCCGGGTTCCCTGGATGGATGATCAGGGTCAGGTACAGGTCAATCGCGGTTTCAGGATTCAAATGAACAGTGCCATCGGTCCCTATAAGGGTGGATTGCGCTTTCATCCATCCGTAAACCTGAGTATTTTGAAATTTTTAGCCTTTGAACAGGTTTTTAAAAACGCGCTGACAACCCTTGCCATGGGAGGCGGAAAAGGCGGCTCTGATTTCGATCCCAAAGGCAAGTCCGACAACGAGGTCATGCGCTTTTGTCAGAGTTTCATGTCCGAGCTGTTTCGGCATATCGGTCCGAACACAGATGTTCCGGCTGGCGATATCGGTGTGGGCGCCAGGGAAATCGGTTATCTCTTTGGCATGTATAAAAAACTGCGCAACGAATTTACCGGTGTTTTGACCGGTAAGAGCTTGGGGTGGGGTGGAAGCCTAATTCGTCCGGAAGCAACCGGCTACGGCAGTGTTTACTTTGCAGCAGAAATGTTGGCAACTCGAAACGAAACCCTTGAAGACAAAACCTGCCTGGTATCCGGTTCTGGCAACGTTTCCCAATACACAGTGGAAAAAATTATTGAATTGGGCGGTAAAGTGGTTACCCTCTCGGATTCTTCCGGGTATATTTATGATGAAGAGGGCATCGATTCGAGCAAACTGGACTTTGTAAAACGGCTAAAAAACATTAAACGCGGCAGAATTTCTGAATACATTGATAAGTATTCTGAAGCGGTTTACACCGAAGCAGACACGTCTTTAGATCATAATCCGCTTTGGGACCATAAAGCAGACTGCGCTTTCCCCAGCGCAACGGAGAACGAAATCAACGAAAAAGATGGCATGAATCTTATGAAAAACGGGGTCAAACTGGTCTGCGAAGGTGCCAATATGCCAAGTGTTCCGGCAGCCATTAACATTTTTTTGGACAACAAAATCCTCTATGCTCCCGGCAAAGCATCCAACGCCGGAGGGGTGGCCGTATCAGGATTGGAAATGGCTCAGAACAGCATGCGGTTGAGTTGGCCTGCGGAAGAAGTCGATCAACGTCTCAAAATGATCATGAAAAACATCCATCAGACCTGTCTTGATGCGGCTTCCGAGTATAACAAGCCCGGCAACTATATGGCGGGTGCCAATATCGCAGGATTTACGAAGGTAGTAAATGCCATGCTGGATCAGGGTTTATTGTGATCCTTATAATTTAAAAAAAGAAAGTCAGCCAGAGGAAGGCGTTATCCGGAGGTTTGCTCAAAAGAGTGGTTGTCGGTATTTTGAAACCGCCGTACTCAGTGCCGGTTTCACCGTAATAGATGTTAGCCCCACAGGTAAGCTGAATATTTTCTTGCATATCCCAGATGCCTCTGGGCTGAAGTATTCCGGAAGGATCCGTCAAGTTGTTAATGACGGACAGATGGAGGTTAAAAAGAGGGTGTAATTCCACCCGGATTTTACCACTTAAATACTTTCGACCTAACGTAAACAGCTCTCCCCGGGACCAGCGTTCTAAAACGTTCGGATCTTGGAGTGCCTCTGAATATTGATCGCTGCCCAGGCCATTGTAATAAAACTCTAAGAATCCATAAAAATTATTTCCCTGCCATACCCAGGCGTAGTCCATGTTGGCAACCAGTGAGAGGAAGCCGTTCCGGTTGCGGTCATCATGCAAAAATGTATAGGTCGTGTCCAGGCGCCAGGCTGCTTCTTTTAAGTATCCGGTACTGCCAAAGCCGATAACTTTATCCTGGTAGTGGACGGCAGTCATGATATCGAACTCAGTAATACCGGCTGCAAGGTGCAGTTTTGCCGCCATGGAGGATTGGTCTTTTTCAATGTTATTATTTGCAAGGTTGCGTCTGGGCACATAAAGAATCTGAAATTCACCAATGGTGTCAGCCATAAACTGGATGGTTGCCATATCATCGCCGATCTTGTAATCGCGTTCGATATCCGTTGGTGCAAAGGGATTAAACAGGTCCATAGGGTTGAACAGCAGGCCGTTGCCCCAGGTTAAAGCCTGACGGCCGATGCTGACATTGCCCCAATGCGGCTGCCAGGTCAGGGCCAAGCGGTCCAGACGATGGTATATGATGTAATCGTTTGTTTCATTAATGGTTTTAGTTAAGTCCATCAAACGACGATCGTCGTTCAGGTTGCTGCCGGATATCAGACCGTTCGCAAATAGATGGGGGTGCGTCTGCTCCAGTTCATTCTTTTTTCGCCTAATGTCACCACCTGAAGCCAGGGCTTCATAATGGGTTTCAAAATATCCTTGATTAGTCCAAAAAATCTTGTTTTTGAGCCTAAAATCTATGGAACCGTTGGAAAAAGTATCGGTGCCGGCCGGTTGTAAAAAAGATTCGTCGTCAGGTCGTGAAACAATGCCGGTGGTTTTAAAATGCCCACCCCACTGGGTCTCAATCTCATCAGACCAGGACCGAGATGCAGGTGCGCTGGCAGCCTTTGCACCGATTTGGACCACGAAGGCACAAAGTATAAAAATTGCAATGCGCAGGAAATTATTCATACAGTTTATTTAGTCCTGAAAAACCTGTCCTTTGGGCCAAGCCTGCCCCGCATTGCGGGGGTCAGAGATATCTGGCTCTGCCTTAGAGTTTGTGTATAAAATCACAAATTCCAAGCACCCCGCCAAAAAGACGGCGGGCAAGCAAATCTCAAGGAAATTCCAAAGTTTGTAATTTGTAATTTGATATTTGGAATTTCTCCATTTCGGTCATTGTTTGATATTTGATATTTAGAATTTAATTTGCCCATTTGAGATAAGTGCGCCCCATGGGGTGAAACCAAAGCCTGGTCCTCTGGGCCGGGGTTCTTTACTTGACCTGGTCTTCTGCTACGAGTCCGTCGCGCAAATAGACAATCCGGCGGGCATAATCCATGACCATGGCATCGTGGGTAGAAAAAATAAAGGTAACCTTTTTATTCTCGTTCATTTGCTTCATTATTTCCAACAGTCCCATTCCGGTCACGGAATCCAGGTTGGCGGTTGGTTCGTCCGCCAGAACAATTGAAGGATCGGACACGATGGCCCTGGCTACAGCCACGCGTTGCTGCTGGCCACCCGAAAGCTCGGCCGGACGTCGGTCATACATGCCTTCCAATCCCACTTCATCGAGAATATTTTTGGCCCGATCTCGTCGTAATTTTGTTGAAACTCCCTGGAGCAGCATAACATATTCGACGTTTTCTATCGCCGACAGGACCGGTATGAGATTATAAGACTGAAATACAAACCCTACATTATGCAGACGCAGGTCAGCCAATTGTGTCTGGTTCATTTTATCAAATTCGTTTCCGTCAACAACAATGCGACCGGAATCTGCCAGATCCAGACCGCCGATCATATTCAGCATGGTAGTTTTACCTGAACCGGAAGGTCCGGCCAGGGCTACAAAGCTGCCCTTATCGACAGCAAGGCTTACGCCTTTGAGCGCCTGAACGTCCATTTTACCTTGCCGGTAAGTTTTTCTAACGTCGGTACATTCCACGATGCTCATAGTTTTATATTCCCTTTGGTCATTTCCATAAAAAAGAGCGCTTCGCTTGAGGAAAAAAATTCTTTTTAGACCCTTAAGGCCGCCAGGCCGCTCCTCAAACGAAGTGCTCCTCAAACGCAGCATTCAAATATCGAGAAATAAATTACAATCATCTTATCTCCGATATTTCACAAGTCTGATTCGTCCATTGGCAAGGCATTCAGGGGTGAAGCTGTAGTTGTCTACCGCAAGCCCCTGATAACACAGCCAATGGGCGTATCAGACTTGTGAAAGGGCTTCAACCGGCGTAAACCGGGCTGCTTTTACCGCCGGATAAAGGCAAACCAGAAGGCCCAGGAAGAATACCGTTAAGTTGGCCGTAATCGCATCTTTGGCGTAGATTACCGGATAAAGCATGCGGGACATACCTGCAAATTCCGCACCGGCGGCAAGGGCCGAAAGATCGATTCCGCTTTTCGACAGGGCCAAGACACTCAATAATCCCAGAATGTTACCGACAACCATACCCAGCAGCAGGATTAAAAATGCTTCCGTAAGGACTTCTCTGATGATCCAAAACGGCTTCATGCCCAGGGCCTTGAGCAGACCGAATTCTCGCATGCGTTCAAATACCGCCATCAACATTGTATTGACAATACCGAAACCCATAGCAATAAAGATCACAACGAACCATATGTATATAAACCCATCTGATAATTTCAAATATGCATCGAGCATGGGCAGTAGATCTCTCCAGGTGCTAATTTCATAGTAATTCGAGGGTAATACGCTTTGCAAGGCAGACGCCAACCGACGGTTATCCAAACGATTCGGCAGAACAATAGAAAATTCCGAAACGCCGTTTTTTAATTGCAGCATTTGCTGTACCGCCGGCATGGTTACAAAGGCAAAACTTTTTTCCGTGGACTGCATTTCAGCTCTGAAGCTCCCGACGATTCTAAAGGCCCGTGAAGCGATATCCCGATCACTGGCCGGGGACATCAACACCAGCTTGTGGCCGATTTTAGTTTCAAACCGATCCATCAAAGCCTTGCCGATCACAATGCCATCAGTGTCATCCGGTGCAAGGTATCGTCCCTGGTTAACCGCCTGGCCGATGAATGAAACTCCGGCTTCACGTGACGGATGGATTCCCACCAGGGTGATACCGCTTGAATGCCTGGCATTGCCGGCAATGGCGTTGACCCGAACTCTGGCGGTCCAGACGGCGTCTGGGGGAAGAATTATTTCAAAGGCAGCCTCCACCTCTTTGGGATCGGTTATGCTGTTTTCGACAACCGGGTCCTGGCGATAGCCCTTACGGTGAATCTGGATATTTCCGGTGAGGGTGGCGATGCCGTTTTTGATCATGCCGACTTCTACACCCCTCATCAGCGCTCCTGCAAATATCATGTTCCAGACACCGATAACTACGGCAAGCAAGATAACGGTCGTCCGCCTGGGATTACGCCAGATGTTGCGCCAAGCCAATTTGAAATACATTCCAAGAGTCCTTATTTCATAGTCCTGAAAAATCTAGTCCCTTAGGGCAGGTCATAGAATCTGGTTCTGCCTTGGAGTTTTGTGTCTAAAATCGCAATTTCCAAGCACCCCGCCAAAAAGACGGCGGGCAAGCAAATCTCAAGGAAATTCCAAAGTTTGTTATTTGGAATTTAATTTACCCCATTTAAGATAGGTGCACCCCTATGGGGTGAAACCAAAGCCTGGTCCTCCGGCCAGGTTCTTTATATCTATACATGTCCCAGGGCTTCTACCGGACGCAGCCACCGGACCTTCAGGGCAGGGTACAAAGCCGCAAAAAATGTAATCAGCAGCACTACAGCCGGTCCGCTGATCGCCGAAATCAGTGATAACTGTGGGTGTATCCGCCCGGAGATACCATACTGTTTCAGTATTTCCGAGGAGCCGGCAATATCGATACCGTGAATCTGAAAATACCAGGTGACCAGACATCCGATGATGATGCCGATGACAATTCCTACCGCCGTCATGCTGACGGATTCAATCAACAGCAGCTTGGTCAAGCGTCCGGGCGTCGTTCCCATGGCCATCAACACTCCGAACTCTTTAGTACGTTCGAAAATGGTCATTAAAAAAGTGTTTAAAATACTGAAGGCCACCACCAGAATTAAAATGAGATAAAAAATAATCCCGCTGACCAGGTCCATTTCAATGGCCTGGCGCAACCCGGGCATAAGCTCTTCCCAGTCCATAACCACCAGGGGATGTTTCAAGTTTATCTTGTTGATTTCTACTGCAGTCTCTTTTTTTATTTTAGCAACATATTTCAATGATTTTACTAGAGCTACAACTTCGTGAACAGCGCCGCGCATAGCAAAAACATCCTGGAAGTGCTTTAGCGGTATATGGATGGAACTGCGGTCAAATTCATCCATTCCGGAACTGTAAATTCCCGCTATTCTTACAACGGTGGCCGCTATAGATCCGTCCCGCCCCTGACCCATCACGGTCAATTCATCACCCGGCCCAACGTGCAGATTGCTGGCCAATAGATTACCGATCAGGGCCGGCGGTGATACTTGATTTTGATAGTCTTGCGGCAAATAGCTTCCCCGGCGGATCAAGTTTTTAAGAGTGGAGACTTCGGCTTCTGTGGCCGGGTCAATGCCGATGACGGCAACACCGTATGTTCGTTCCTTAGAAGAGACCAGCGCGAAGGCTTTAGCCCGAAAAGTGTATGCATCCACCTCTTGCATATTGTTGAGAATGTTGCCGATGGCGGTCGGATCGTTCACTACCAGATGCATGCTCTGTTTATCCTGATAATCTTGGGCTTGCACCTGGATATGTCCGGTATGTATTTTTACCGAGGCATTGATCATGGTGTGATAGCTGCCGAACTGGAAAGAAAGCATAAAAACCAGCAGCAGACTGGCAAATGCGATGGCTGATATGGTCAAGATGGTTCGGCGGGGATTGCGCCAGATATTGCGCCAGGCCATTTTAACATCGATGGACAAAGCTTGCTACCTCTTGGGGGTTTTTAAATTGGAGAGCGTAAAAAAACCGGCCGGCAGACTCTCTTTGAAGGTGATCATTTTGTGTTCAACAATGGTATACTTACCTTTTTCATCAGCTTTTTGCATGATCCATTTTTTAGGATACAGCTTGCCGTCCATTGTTTGAATTTCCAAAAATTTCAGCAATTTAACCAGCTTCAGATCCTCATCATAAAACGCCTGTTCCAAAAAAATATTATCTTCTCGAATCTTGAGTCTCTGCATGCCCCAAACCTCCGGGGCTTTCGGTTTTGGTATCGACTCAATAATATAGACGGTTTTCTCTTTGTGGGTTTCAGTACCTATAACCGTGTGAGTATATTCATTAATCAGGTTGTCGGATTTGGCCAAATCGTTATTGGAGAAATCAGACCCCATCCAGGATTGCGACATCATCGAAGGCGGCAGCTTGATTACCCGGTTGACTTTGGGATTATACATCCACATCTCGCGTCCTTTTTTCAGGGTGCCGTTGCCCTTGTCCTTGGAAGGCGCTATAATTGTAAACAGACTCTCTTTTTCACCCAGGGTCCAGGCTTTTATGGTGACGACCCGCTGCCATTCCGGACGATGAACGGTCATCTCCACTAGAGAGACAGAGGCCTTGTCCCTTATATAGTTGAAAGCAGCCTCTACCAGAACCTGGCCGTCCTGTGCCCTTGCAGAAGGCTGCAGCACATCAAACGTAAATAAAACCAATAGTAAAACAATTATGTTTTTTGTCATAAATATCACTAAAATCAGTAAATTAGGGTTACAACTCTATTTGAACTTTGTAGGTATCGAGTGCTTCAGGCAGCATGCGGCGTATGAAGACCTCCTTATCGGTGCGTATGAGTTTACTGTAAGCGGTAAAATCCGGGTGGGATTTGGCAAGCTCAGGCTGATTGTTTTTGCAGAGGGTCTGTATCCTTTCAAAGAGCTGAACCATTTCAAGGAGGCTATAGCGTGTGCCGGGGAAGCTGCCGATCCAACCCAGTCGACGCATCATTTCAAAGCGAACTTGGTCTGCTAGAAAAAGATGGATGTCCATGACTTTCATCTGCGTTCTTTTTTCAAGATAATAAAACTTGGCAGCCGCTCCAAAATCGAGGACACCCATTATAAATTCGTAAAGGGCAGCAGCATTCTCCTCTCCGGGATGGGCAAGAAAATAGAGGGTTTTGGATGAAAGGTCCGCCAGCCTGGTTATTTGGCTGTAAAATTCTCCAAAGCGTCTGCGCCAAGGGCCGAAGGCTCTTTTTTCCAACGCCCTGGTACGGTATGCATGCAGATTAACTATTTTTGCCATAATAGTTCAGCCACAAAGCCAAGAAGAAACTAAGATTATAACACTAATTTAAATTGCCCGTTCTGAATTGGCCAGCCATCGTGTTCATTTTGGATTCATGGATGAACACTAATGAATCATTCCAGCCAGAGCCTCTAAAGCCATTGTGTATCCGGGTGTACCGAAGCCGGTAATTTGAGCGGTGGCAACATCGGATATCATCGATTTGTGGCGAAATGGTTCCCTTTTGTAGATATTGGACAGATGGACTTCAATCACCGGAATATCCAGCAAAAGAAGAGCATCACGGATAGCGATGCTGGTGTGTGTTAAGGCTGCGGGATTAATGATAAGTCCGTTCTGTTTTCCGGCGGCTTCCTGGATCTTTTCAACAATGGCGCCTTCATGATTCGATTGAAAGGTTTCTATCAAAAGCCCCAGTTTTTTGCCCAGTTCGTCAAGAGAAGCATTTATGGTTTTAAGTGTAGTTGTTCCGTAAACTTCAGGTTCTCTTTTGCCCAGCATGTTCAGGTTGGGCCCGTGGATTATCAGAACCCTGGGACTGTTTTGATTGTGTGCCATTGCTCTTTACTCCTTACTCGGATCAGATTCGATAGAAGACCGGCGGTAACCGAACAGGCCATAATGTTTTGTTAATCAGCGAAATGGGTGATTATCCATTGAGCGGTTTTACAGCGAAAACTACCGAACCCTCATTTATTTAATTATTGATGAGTTCCCGAAATCTGGAGATGGTCTTTTTGTAGTCGGGACTTCCGAAGATTGCCGATCCGGCTACAAAAACGTCAACACCGGCGTCCGAGATGTTTTTTATTGTCTTTTCGTTTACTCCGCCGTCAATCTCAATCAGGGTTGATAGTCCATTTTTCTGAATCATGCCGCGAAGGTCTCTGATCTTATCCAGGCTGTTTGGTATAAAATCCTGACCGCCAAAGCCAGGATTAACACTCATTATCATCACAAAGTCAACATTATTAAGAACCCACTCAACTGCAGATAAGGGGGTAGAAGGATTCAACACTACACCTGCACGCAGACCGATTTCCTTTATCATCTGCACGGTTCTGTGCAAGTGCACACAGGTTTCAGCCTGCACGGCAATCAGATCGGCGCCTGCATCTGCAAAATCCTTAATGTAGCGTTCGGGATTTTCGATCATCAAATGGACGTCCAGGGGGAGTGCAGTCACACGCCGCGCAGCTTCAA
>JAQBHK010000341.1:0-6802 GCA_032127815.1 Desulfobacterales bacterium | reverse complement strand
TGACACCCGACACCTGAAACCTGAATATGTTTCATCTGTGCAATACGTTACCGAATTTACGAATAAGAGCACTTAGTGGTATGTATTTTTTAGGTCCCCCCTATTTCGGATTAGTTCTGAACAAAAGATTTAACCGCAGCTATGACCTCTTCCGGGGTCGGCACATCGCCTCCTGCTTTCCCAAACCATTCAACCGGGCATCTGCCGCGAACACTGCGCTCTACATCTTCAACCATTTGTCCCATGCTCATCTCAATACTCACGGCTACCTTACAGCTTTCTTGCCGGACGGCTTCCTCAATGGCCCTTTCTGGAAAAGGAAAGAGGGTTTGCGGTCTTAGCATGCCCACTTCGAATCCTTCAGCTTTTAAGATGTCGATAGCAGTACGGCAAACCCTGCTCATGGTGCCGTAGCTGACGATCAGTGCCTTGTAATCGGCATCCAGGTTATAAGGCTCATAGCGAACCTCTTCGCGTTGCATGCGATCATACTTGGCTTTTAAGAGACGATTATGAGCTTCCAACTGCTCTGAATCCAGGAAAAGCGACTTGACCAGATTGCGCCGGCTGCTTTTGCGAGTCTCCATCCCATTGGTGGCCCAGTCATCCTTATTGCTTGGCTCAGATTTGAGTTCATCCGGAAATTCCACGGGCTCCATCATCTGGCCGATCAAGCCGTCACCTAAAATCATCACCGGGTTACGATATTTTTCAGCCAGTGGAAATGCCTTCATTACCATTTCAACGGCTTCTTGAACACCTGCCGGCGCCATGACCAGCAATCTGTAGTCACCATGCCCGCCCCCTTTGGTCGCCTGAAAATAGTCCGCCTGGGATGGAAGGATGCCCCCCAGTCCCGGACCGCCGCGCATAATATTGACAAAAACTGACGGGCACTGAGCCGATGAAATATAACTTAAGGCTTCGCTCATCAGGCTGATACCCGGGCTTGAAGACGTGGTAAAAACCCTGGCGCCACATCCGGCGGCGCCAAAAATCATATACCCTACAGCAACTTCACTTTCGCCCTGCAAAAAGACTCCGCCTACTTCAGGCATTCGCCGGGACAGGTATTCTGCGACTTCAGATTGAGGTGTAATCGGATAAGCAAAATAATTCAGGCATCCGGCCCTTATGGCAGCCTCGCCGATGGCTTCATTTCCTTTCATCAATATTCTACCCATAACTTATCTCCACTTGTTGAAGGTCCCTGTCCCGCTGCTGACAGCGGGACTAAAAGCGCTTAAGGAAAATGCGCCGCTATTGCTGCTCCGGCTCGGCGGCATCTTCAACGGTTTTATTAATTGTAATCGCTGCATCAGGACACATAATACAGCAGGTTGTACAAAAGATACAGTCCTCCGGACGTGCTTGATGTACCGGGAAGTAACCCATTGTATTCACGTCTTCAGAGAGTTCCAAAACTTTCTTGGGACATACTTCTACACACAGCCCGCAGCCTTTGCACGTGTCTTTGTCGATAATATGTTCATATCCCATAAACTTATAACTCCTTTTATAATCAAATCGTAACCTCTGTGCAGTGATACAGCCGCAACGACACTAATATTATATTCACAATATGCAAAAGTCATTTGTCACTTGTCCTTGGAGTGCTACGCTTGAGAAGCACTTTGTTTGAAAAGCGGCCTGGCGGCCTTGAGGGGTATTGATAAAAAGACTTTTTCCCCCTTAAGCGAAGCGATCCTAAAGCGTAGCGCTCTTCAAGCATAGCGGTCTTTTTTTATATGACTAATGACAACTTACTGGCATCACAGCAAACCTATAATGCTCCAGTGGCTGAACTGCTGCTTATCTGCTAGAGTTTCACAGGTTTTTTCCACGGTGGCACAAGTTGTCTTTTTATGACTAAAATCGGACAGTCAAAACGTTCACTCTCTATGGCCGGCAACAGTTCTACTGCGACGGTAATAAACATCAGCGGCAACGAGCTCTCCGCTGATAAGGCTCTGACAAAATCGTATCCTTTATATATATCTTTTGCCGAAGTTTCATCGATTAGATTAGCATTGCCGATGATACCGTTGACATTTATTTTGGAAGCTTTTTCGATCTTATCACGAATTTGCAGGCATCCTGCCACCGTATCGGTAAAAGGTCGGAATGGATTCACAACCAGCAGCATATGGACATGCTTGTCCCGCAGCGAATCAGCGAGTGTTGCCAGCACTCGGGCTCCGACGTCTTCGCCTCCGACATCCAGTACTGTCAAGCAGCCAGGTTGTCGGAGCATGCCGGCGACAGCAGGACTCAAAACAGGCAGATCGGCTTGCAGAAGTTCTTCAGGAGGTAATACCATATCAATACCCAAATCAGAAAGCGGCCCTCGGGCCTCACGTGTTCTGAAATAAGGATTGACGAGATCGAGATCTGCAATACGGACGGCAATACCTGTACGCTTGCGGTCCACAGCAAAATTTATGGAAACCTCGGTCTTTCCGCTGCCGTAATTTCCGACAAATGCAACGATCCCATCGAGTTTTTCCACCTTAAGTAACCCTTTTGGCAACAATTGGCAACAATAAGATTAAGCCCCATAACTGATGCTGCACCATCAATTTCAAAAAAAAATAAACTGCCGGATCAGCAATTTAGCTGTTTGTATTTTCATTTTCCAACACTGTCAAGTTATAAAATTTTAATCGCTGTCCGATTATATAAGGTGTCCGCCTGCGGTGGACTTAAAACCTAAAACGTGATGAATTCGGCTTTATACGAGTTCACCAATATGCCATTGAGCTTGACACTATAGTCTCATTGTATTTATACCTAGTCTCTGAACGGGAAGTCATGTTCAGGCAAAACCCGAATATCGAATATTCCCGATAACGGGACAGACGAAATCCGAAACAAGTTCAAATTTAAAGTAGACCTTTCCAAAAACACCGGAGGAAACAATGCCTCAAAAAGCACTAATAACAGGAATCACCGGCCAGGATGGCAGTTATCTGGCGGACCTTCTGCTCAACAAGGGCTACGAAGTCCATGGACTTATTCGGCGGTCCAGCACGTTTAATACCCATAGGCTCGATCATATCTATGTCGATCCTCATGATCCTGCGGGAAAATTTTACCTGCACTACGGGGACCTGAACGACGGTGGTCAGCTCAGCAACCTGGTTTACAATATTCATCCTGACGAGATTTACCATCTGGGTGCTCAGAGCCATGTCCGGGTCAGCTTTGATATGCCTGAGTTTACCGGTGATATCACAGGATTAGGGACAACCAGAATCCTGGAAGCCATACGTCGAAGCGGTATAAAAACACGGTTTTACCAGGCCAGCAGCAGTGAAATGTTTGGCGACGCCCCGGCACCCCAAAATGAAGAGACGCCCTTCTGGCCCCGAAGCCCGTACGCAGCCGCCAAGGTATATGCTTACTGGATGACAAGAAATTATAGAGAAGGTTACAATATGTTTGCCTGCAATGGCATTTTATTCAACCACGAATCTCCGCTGCGCGGAGAAACATTTGTCACTAGAAAAATAACGCGGGCGCTCGCCCGTATCAAATTTGGATTGCAGGACAAAGTGTATCTTGGCAACCTGAATGCCAAGAGGGATTGGGGGTATGCTCCTGATTATGTGAAAGCGATGTGGTTGATGCTGCAGCAGGATGATCCTCAAGATTTTGTGATTGCGACCGGCCAAAGCCATTCTGTCAGGGAATTCTTGGAGGAAGCTTTCTCATATGCCGATTTGGACTGGAAAGAGTATGTGGAAATCGACCCAAGGTATTTCAGGCCCACGGAGGTTGAACTTCTTTTAGGTGATGCCGGTAGAGCCCAAAAAATCCTGGGATGGGAACCAGAAGTCGGTTTTAAAGAACTGGTACGCTTGATGGTTGATGCAGATATAAAAGCCTTAGAGGAAATGAAACAGTGCCAGGATATTATCAAAAAAATAACTGGCAATAGAAAGCCGTAATATCTTTGGACAAGTCAGCTCGACCTTGGCCTCAAACTGCTTCTTGCATCTCCTTACACAGCTTGCTGATGGCCGGCCCGCGCCATGTGCCTTTGCCCGATAATGTCGGTATTTCTCTCGATTCCAGGTCCTGTGCTATCTTTTCGAAGCTCATGCCCTCTTTTCTCAAATCTAATATATCGGTCAGCAGCTTCTCGCGATCAAAATCGGTCATTTGTTCGGTCTGCTCAGCATGTATTGCCGGGGTATCCGGCTCCGATTGGAATTCTGAATCGACTCGATCTTCCTCTCGATCTTCCTTTATGGACTCCAAGTCGCTTCCAAATCGTTGCATTAGAACCTTGGCAATACTTTCCATGGCCGCGGCTCTGCGCTCATCTGCCCTAACTTTAGATTCATAGGCATCGGCAAAGCGTCGATGGCTGGCTGCAATATCTTTCAGAGCCTTGTTAATCTCTGAAACAACGTCATTCGAAGAGGGCTGTGCGCTCTTTCTGCCGTTAGCATCGCCTCGCCATTGTGTTCCCCGATTTTGAGGATCTTTGTAGGGCCTGCTGTTTCTGTCATTGCGCTTGAATTTGCCGCTGCGCAGGTTGTGAAGAAAATCATTCATTTCGACCTCCAAAATGTAATAAGACAAATCCGCTGTCTTAATTGAAAACCAATAAATCGGAAATTTGAACCCGCTTAAAAGAAGAAGGTTGTGCCTAACAGCAGCGCATCGCAGCCCGGAAAGGATGTTTTACATTTTAATATAGCCCCTCGACCCGGTCTTAAAGAACAGGGTTTGCTCTGTTGGAAGTGCTGCGCGAGAGGCTACAGTTCGGACATAATTCCGATCGGCTCTTTTCTCTAATATTTATATCGGCAGACAATCACTTAATGTTAAGAAGTTTTTTACGGAATACCTTTTTAATGAAATTTCCAGACAGGAATAGGTAAGATATATGATTTGAATATGCCTGTCAAACAAAAAAAACGTGGCTTGTAAATTAGGGTGCTAAAGGCTAATTTTTCAGCTGTTTTTGCCCTGTTTTTGCCGATCTTTCAGACTGCGCCATTTATCAAGCCTCTGCTTAATGCTTTTTTCATATCCTCGTCCGGTGGGTGAGTAAAAACGAAGACCCTTGAGTTTATCGGGCAAATATTGCTGGGGAACATACGCATTTTTATAATCATGGGCATATTTGTAATCTTTGCCGTAACCCAGCTCTTTCATCAGGCCGGTAGGTGCATTGCGGACAGAAAAAGGAACAGGCAGCGTACCTGTATTTTGAATACACTCCTTAATCTCTGCGTAGGCTTTATATATGCTGTTGCTCTTGGGAGCCGTGGCAAGATAAACAGCGGCCTGGGCCAGCGCCAGTTCGCCTTCGGGGTGCCCTAAAAATCTAAAGGCCTCCATGGCACTCAACGCAAGCGAAAGAGCGTACGGGTCTGCATTGCCAACATCCTCGGATGCAAACCTTACCAGCCTGCGGGCAATATAAAAGGGGTCTTCACCAGCCGCAAGCATACGACCGAGCCAATAAAGAGCCGCATCCGGATCACTGCCCCTCAAGCTTTTATGCAAGGCAGATATTAGATTGTAATGTTCTTCACCGCCCTTGTCATATCCTAAGGCCTTTTTTTCTAAAGCCTTCTCTAAGTTTTCAAGCGTTATGCCTGCGGTTGTACTCTCTGCGTCCGAACCTTTTCCGGAAACAACCAGGGAAGCTGCTATCTCGAGACTGTTCAAGGCAGCGCGGGCATCGCCGTCGGCAATTCGTATCAAATGGGCCATTGCCTGTGGATCGATAGTCAACTCCATATTTCCAAGACCCCTTTGCCTGGCTTTAAGGGCGCTGTCAATTATAAGCTCAAGCTCCTCCGGCCCTAGGGCATGCAAAGTTATCACACGGCATCTTGACATGAGGGCCGCAATCACTTCAAAGGAAGGATTTTCTGTCGTAGCACCTATTAAAGTTATCAGCCCGCTTTCCACATGGTGGAGAAAGGCGTCCTGCTGGGCCTTGTTGAACCTGTGGATTTCATCCACAAACAGGACCGTCCTTTTGCGGTAAAGGCTCTGCTGCTTGCCGGCCTCCTCAATCACCGACCGGATCTGCTTGATACCTGACAGCACCGCCGAGAATTGAACAAAATGGCTGCTGGTTTCAGCCGCCAGTATGCGGGCAAGGGTTGTTTTGCCGCAACCGGGCGGCCCCCATAAAATCATGGAAAAAATCCGGTCCTGCTCGACGGCGTGACGAATCAGAGTCCCCTGCCCTACCGCATGCTTTTGCCCTACAAATTCGTCCAGGTTTACAGGGCGCATGCGATCTGCCAGAGGCCTCGATGCATCGGCAGCTTTTCCGGCCGCAAATTCAAACAGATCCAATTTATCCTCGTTGCGAGTTGCTGGTTACGGGTTGCGGGTTGCTCGTTCCTCGTTGCTGGGTGCTCGTTATCTATCCCTAATACCTGACTACAGACCTCTGCCTTCCGACCTCTGCCCTCTTACCTCTGCCCTCTGCCCTCTGCCTTCTTACCTCTGCCCTCTGCCTTCTTACCTCTGCCCTCCGACCTCTGTCCTCCGGTCACTGATCCCGTCCGGTCCGCATGCGAAAAATGATTCGAAGCGGTGTTTTGTCAAGCCCGGTCCCGGCCCGGATCTGGTTGCTAAGATAACGCTTATAGGAAAAATGGACGCCCTCCGGATAGTTAACAAAGCAGACAAATGTGGGAGGCCTGGTCGACACCTGGGCAAAATAGTAAATTTTCAGGAGTCTTCCTTGGTAAAGCGCGGGCTCTTTGCGCTCCATGGCAAGCTCCATGATCCTGTTTATCTGCCCCGTCCCGATGCGCCGGGT
>JAQBHK010000340.1:0-3390 GCA_032127815.1 Desulfobacterales bacterium | reverse complement strand
CGGAGCGGGTATTACAAGTACCTTAAAACAGAGCATGAGCTAATTTAATACGTCCAAAGGGCTCAAATCTCACCGATTTTCAACCCACGATTTTTCGTTTCAACCCATTTTTTGACCGATTTTCCGGTCAAATTCCCCCGCCAAAGTTTTTTTCACTTTATTTCATTTTTTGCTGGCGTCCAAGCTTCTTTTCTGTTATACAATGGGCATGTTACCCATTACGATCAGAAAAAGAACCATCACATCAGCGGATATTGAATTTATTCAAGCTACCATTTATGATCATTGGAACAAAAGCCGTACCCAAATCTCTAAAATTCTTTGCCAAAAATGGAACTGGGTTCAACCTAATGGTCGCCTAAAAGATATGGCCTGTAGAGAAGTCCTGCTGACGCTTTACCGTAAAAACCTGATCAATTATCCTCCCGGAACTCACGATGGCCGAAATAAAAAACGGAATCGCTCAATTCCTCTGGTTAACACCAACAAAACTCCATTAATAGCCAAATTGGCCGACCTTGAACCTGTCGAAATTAAACTGGTCCGAAACACCAACCTTGAACCTCTTTACAACAGTCTGGTGCAAGAACATCACTACCTGGGGTATCGTCAAATCGTCGGCAACCACCTAAAATACATCGCCTATATTGGGAAACAACCAGCTGCATGTATTGGATGGGGCTCTGCCGCATGGTCAGTTAAATCACGAGACACTTTTGTCGGGTGGAATAAAAAGACCAAAGAAAATAATCTGCACTTCGTTGCCAATAACACACGGTTTCTCATTCTACCATGGGTCTCTGTTAAATTCCTTGCTTCCAAAATCCTGGCCCTCAATGCCAAAAGAATTTCTCACGACTGGATTGAGATCTATAACCACCCCCTGTATCTACTGGAAACTTTCGTTGAAAAAAATCGCTTCAAAGGAACCTGCTACAAAGCTGCAAACTGGATCTTGACCGGTCAGACAAAAGGCACGGCTAAAAGAGGGCATGACCATTTGTTCCATGGAAAAATAAAAGATGTGTTGTTGTATCCACTCAGGAAAGACTTCAGAAAAAAACTGATGGGATAATCCGGGCAGAAGTTACCCCTTCCACCCGGATCATGAGGTGTTTGGTGAACCCCCTTAGAAAATTCACCATTAATAATATTAGCAGAAAACTCAACCAAATCAACGTAAAAATTTCGTTGTCCCATCAAAAACCTTTCCCGAATATGTTTCTGCTTTCAAGCTACCAATTTAAAAAACGATTCGTTAAAATAATGCCTAACGGAGACATCCAAGGCGGCTACCCCAAAATGATTGCTTCTCTTATCGATTTTTCATTCATCAGAGCTCTGGTTGCTGGCTGCTATTCCCCTTACGGACCTGCCTGTTATGACCCCTCAAGCCTTTTCTTGCTCGACCTGTTTCGCTATATCGATGCACATCAGAATATGACCAAATTCCTGCAACTGGTTCGAGACAAGGACCGGGGTAGATGTTATCGAACACATGCTGGCATATCTGAAGACAATATTCCTTGCGAAGGCACTTTCTCTATTTTCAGAACTCGATTAGGTAAAAAACTCTATAATGAAATCTTCCATGTCCTTGTCGATATCTTTCACCAACTAGAAATGATCACCTTTAAAATCCTGGCCCATGACGGTACCCTCTATCCAACATGGGCGCGATATAAAGGTTGCACTTACTTCTGCGATCAATGCAGTTGCATCACTGTCGAAGATGTCGTTGGTAAAGTAAAAAACCGTATCTTATATCGCTTAAACAACATAGCCGAAAATAATATGGGGTCTGAAGTACGTGTTTACACTGAATGCCCAAGTGGTCGCTTCCCGGAAAATGTCAAAAAACCCAAAATCGAACTATTTGCTTTTAAACTTGGTTTTACCGATGGTGATCTTACCGAAGAACAAAGAAATACTGCCATCCTGTTTGGAGTCGAAAAAGAGCTCAACCAACAGCAACTGTGCATAAATACCTTACGTTCTAACGTATCCAGTATTAACTTTGATGATGGAACCATAACTATCAGTTGCCCAAAACTTCCAAAAGATACTGATGCCAGAATCGGAGTCAGGCGTGACCCTCAGAATCCAAACAGAAAGCAAAAAATCTTCGGATATAACCTCGTCCTGTCAACATCGGTGGAAATTCATTTGAAAATCGAACTGCCAGTAGCGGTAACAAATATCTCGGGAAATGCTGATGAAGGAAGTCAAATCATCACCAATAATGACCAAATCTCCAAGCACCATTGCGCTACGGCAAACCATGTGAAAATCGATATTGCCGACGCCAAATATGATATCATAAAAAACTATGATTATATCCGTGGCAAAGGCTCCATACCCATTATCGATTACAACCCCAGAAGAGAAAACCTGTCCAAACAAGCCCTCATTGACAGAGGATATGATCAAAAAGGCTGGCCCTTTGCTCCCTGCGGCTTGTTAGCCCGTCCAAATGGCTTTGATAAAAAACATCAGCGCCTGACATTCTGTTGCTTTAAACAGTGTCTAAAGCTCAGACCAAAAGCCATGGATAACCTGAACAATCAATACAATATCGCCATATGCCCGCACATCAAAAACCGCAATGGTTTCGCAAAGCACATGTATGTCAAAGAGCATCCCCGGATGATTAATGAAATACCCAGGGGGTCAAAACGCTACAACCTTATTAAAAAAATCCGTTCAGCTTCAGAACGTGCCAACAGCACAATGAAAGAAGATCTGAAAATCCTTGAAAAACCCAGAGTCCTCAATAGCTCCAGAGCGAACATCCTCGCTCAGATGGCCGGCATTGTCCTGTTGCTCAGCCGCGCTTTTAAGTTTATCGTCAGACTCACCATCCTGTTCAGAAAACTGCACCGAACAAATGACCCTGACATCAAAGAAAAGCTAAAACCTCCTTCCATACCAAAATCTATCCAGTGCCTCATCCAGCTGGAATAATAACTCCAATTCTACCCCAAACTATTTGCCATTAAATCAAACCCAAAGGATAGCTGTTCCCTTTTTATAAAATCACTCCGCTTTTACCTCTATTTTCATGGCCGACTCCTTCTATATCGCATACTTTTCTCAGCTTATCTCCAGTGAAAACAATTTTTCCGGCCAATCCTGCGGTCACACTGCTAATTTGACCGCCTTATTAAATCTCCTCTCTTATGAAAAAGAACGTAATAAGAAAATATCCAAGGTCCGTTACATTGTAGAACAGTATTTCGGACTCAGCCATTTGCATGATGGTGCCAAGCGGGCCAGATTTACCAATATCGTTAAAAATAGATTCGATTGTTGGTATCGTCAAACAGCCTATAATATCTCAAGAGGCTTAAAAATTCTGGGGGTTGTCACAGTATAGGATGGAGAGGTGCG
>JAQBHK010000339.1:0-3836 GCA_032127815.1 Desulfobacterales bacterium | reverse complement strand
TTCAATTCTCAATGCATGCAGTTTTTCGTCCTCGGTTTTTTCAAGAATCAGGTTGCCGGCTTTTACAATACTCTGATATTGTTGATATATTATTTTGCGTGCCAGACGAATGATCGAAAGATCGGCATTAGATGCGGTTGGCGAATTCTGCTGCGGTTCATATAAAAACGATTCCCAATCCTGCATAATTTGCGCAATTTTCTTTGACTCCAAACCGCTGATGACCTTTTTTAGCGCCTTTGACCGTTTTTTCCGTAAATAGCCAAATAAAGGACTAATGTCATCACGCAAGCCCGGTGGAAGCATCGCTTTATATGTGTCTTCTTTGAGCAGATAGACGTCCAAATCGCGCAACTGGTTGGAGAGTTTACCCGCAAAAGCAAAATCTTTTTTAAATCGACCGATGGTCTCTGGCGGAAACACAGATTTAATCTGACCCAAAGCAGAGCGCGTGCGCCGAATAGCGACCCGGAAATCATGTAAAAATTCCGCATCCAGGTCTTTTGCAATCTTGTTTTGATTGATTTTGATTACCTGCAACAAAAAGCGTAAAATGATTTTGGCGGCGTCATCAGAGCGCATATCGGGATCAAGCCGTATTTGCAACTTTGAAGAGTAACTGCCCGGTTGTTTTTCCACGGTCTCAAGGGCTTTAAAGAAAATATCTTCTTTTTTGCAAGTTGCAAATCCGCTCTCTTTGAGTCGTTTGGTCAGATTGCGAGAATCTTTCTGATATCCTTTAACCGGGTTCAACCACAAATATGCAGCCAATACCGGTGCGTTTTTACCACGGGATGGCCGAATCTCTTCGTAAACCAAGCGCGCCACGGTTTTTTTGTCCTGATTCAAAATGCACCATGGCGTCGAACGGGAATGGACTTCAACGAGCTTGAACAGCGCCCGCATTTTTATGATCGGTGCCAATTGTTCTTTTAATTTGCTATCGGAGAAATCCCATATGAAAACCGGCGGAGAGGTAATTTCAGTGCCGTGGACAATTTCGTTTTTAAACAGCTTGCGTAAAAACAGTTTGTTTCCGGATGCATACAAGACAAACGATTTGTCAAATAAGCGCCAGTCAAATGTATCGTAGATCGCCATACTCTTTTGCGCGGGTCGCTCTTTTTTGATCGCATAATGATCGGCCAGTCCGCTAATCAGCTGCTGTTCATCATACCCATCAGGCAAGTTAAATTTTAAATGGTTATGCATTATTTGATCCCTACAATACTTACTTACAGCTTGGGACAAAAAGTTTTACTCATCCTGGTACCGCTTGGGATAATCATAAAAGACGGATTCGCCTTGCTCCTCGCATACGTTTTTCCAGTGGTCCACATTGAATTTGATGCCGTAAACTCCGGTGGTAGGGATGTTGTCTACCGGATTTTTTTTCAGCAGCATATCAGCAAAATCATTGAAACCGGGGTTGTGTCCGAACAGCATGATCGTTTCATAATCATCATCCAGATTCCTTACCATTTCGAAAAGATACCATGCGCCGGCATGATAAATTTTTTCATCAAAAACAATCTTTTTTTTCGGATAGCCGATGGCTTGGGCAACAGCTACGGCTGTTTTTCTGGCTCTTTTTGCAGGACTTGACAGCATAAGGTCGGGCATGATTCGTCGCTCTTGTAATTTTTCCCCCATAAACGGGGCATTCATTTTGCCTCTTTTATTCAAAGGTCTGTCAAAGTCGTCCAAACTTGCATTTTTCCAGCTCGATTTGGCATGTCTGACAAGAATAATTGTTTTCATCTTGAACACACTCCTTTCAGCCAGTCAAATAGACCGAACAGGTCGATTGTTCCCGTTCACGGATTCAGGGAGGCATCGAAAATATGAGTATTGGTCAATTCGCTTGCCGGCCTTCGCGCTTGTGCACATGCAACGCACGGCTATGATAGAACCATGAACAAAGAACGCTAAACCCGTGAAAACTCACGGTCGATTTGCCTGCATACATTTTGACGATAAATGATCTTTTGATTTTTGTCCAATATATTTCTTGTTTTTTGTGACAAATTGTTCACGTCAAATGGTTTCTGAATGAAGCCATTGCAGCCGCGCTCAAAAATTTGCGTTGCCTGGCTGTTGATGCTATCGCCACTCGAGAGCATCTATTCCACGTCGGATCAATCCTTTCAGCTCCTCTTCCAAGATTAAAATAATTGAAGATTCTGATTCCGTCATGCTTTTTAATCTTAATTGCAAATATCATTGGAAATTCCTGCGAATGAGCTAATTTCGAACCTAACCTGAAATATGGGAAGAACCTTCTGCATCTCATAGGGGAGGTGCCAAGATATGAAACTTCGTATAATTTTCATTGCCCTCTCTTTAGTGGCCTTTCTTTCAGCAGGGGCAGGAGGGTATCTTTACTATTCATCCGTGAAAAATTCTGCATTTGAGGAAGCGAACAGACAGGCTGCCTTTCACACGGAAACGATTAAAAGTCACCTCTCTTTCTTTCTGTATGAAAATTTGAATTCGGTTAGAGCTTTGGCCGGGCTGCAGGAACTGCCGCAAGCCCTTTTGAAAAAAGACGAAGACTCCCTGTTAAGAGTCAATTTCATTCTGAATGCCTCGGAAGCTATGACGAACGTCGATGATACCCCCCGAAAGATCGTTATCTCAACAATTAAAGAGGACGAACAGAGGGTCAAAGTGGGCATACGGGATTCCGGTATCGGTATTATTGAGGCAAATTTCAATCAGATTATAGAGCCTTTTTATACCACCAAACCTGAAGGCATGGGAATGGGTCTTTCGATTAACCGGTCGATTATCGATGCGCATTCGGGCCGGTTGTGGGCGGAGAATAATCCTGACAGAGGCGCCACATTTTATTTTACATTTTCCCCGGTGTGGGGTTAGGGGCTATTGCAGCAGAGCCTTTTCTTTGAGATATTCAAAGACGTCGAGCCCTTGGGCGTCGGCCGGCTCCTTTTGCGATGCTACTTTGTGGACGAATTCAATCTTATCCTTGTCAAAACTGCCGACCTGCATATCGATTAAACTCAAAGCGTTGTGGATCAGGCTGTAAATGACCATGGGATCGAAGACGACTTCTTTGCTCTCTTTGCGGCTCAAAACGCCGAACCCCTTGTGATGACTTATTGTAAAGGCCTTGGGGGCCGGTGCGTACCCCAGAATTTCGGCAAAAAGTTCCAACGATTCGATAACGCCGTCGGCATAGTCACGTTCCAGTGACGCGCAGCCGTCTTTGACAATTTCGTCAAGATCGGACGCATCAAAGCTAAGATTCAGCTTTTCGATACATTCTATCTGAATGGTGTTGACCGAATCTTCCTTTTTGCTGACGACCACATCGCCGTCATTTAATATTTTAATCACATTGCGGACGCTGATCATCTCTTTGACCGTGGGGCTTTTGCGCAACGCCACGTCCTCGACAAAGGTGTTGTAGATGGCCAGATCATTGTCGAGCACCAGGATATTGGTTTTTTCAGCAGCGGCATCCTGCAGGTAAAGATCAAGATCCCGCACTTTTCTATGGGTATAGGTACTCATTTCAAGCAGGCTGCGCATGACATTCTTATCCACCTTGCGGTCGCTGTCCGGCGTTCCGATGGTTGCGATGACCTCTCTTGCCAGGCGGTTGATTTTGATTTTCTTTAAAAGATTCTCTTTAAAAGACATGCTGTTTCCTTCTAAACTGATCGGTTCTAGGTCTTAGTGTCTTTGTGTCTTAGTGCTCTTATTCGTAAATTTGGTAACGTATTGCACATATGAAACATATTCAGGTTTCAGGTGTCGGGTGTCAGATTTCGGCTCTAGCGATTCCCATTCCTGACACCTGAACACTGAAA
>JAQBHK010000338.1:0-10983 GCA_032127815.1 Desulfobacterales bacterium | reverse complement strand
TGATTTGTTATTTCCGGTTTATCCGGGTTAGGTTTAGGAGAACTAGATGGTAGCAAGGACCGCCCACTGATAATAAAATGTTTATTAGCAAAAACTTAACATTGTTTATTCTGATTTTAACCGGTTTCGCCATCCAAGCGGAGGCCAAAAGCCTGCCTTTTAGCGTCAATGCCGGTGCTGTAATCATCGATCAGGCCGGCCGGCGCATTAATGCGCGCCGTCCGTATCAAAGGATAATATCACTTTACGGCGCGCACACGGAGAATCTTTTTTCACTGGGGCTGGATGCAAAAATTATCGGTGTCTCGCCCAGCGAAGCGTATCCGCCCAAGGCGCGATCCAAGACGGTTTTTTCATACCATGATGATCCCGAAAAATTTATGGCGGCCAGGCCGGATTTGGTCCTGATACGTCCCATGATCGACCGCGGATATCCACAGCTGGTGCAGCGACTTGAAAAAAGCGCCATCACGGTTGTGTCACTGCAGCCCGGGACAATTGATGAAATGTACGTTTACTGGGAAATTCTGGGAATTCTGACAGGCAAGCAAGACAGAGCACAGCAGATGACAGCACAGTTTAAGCACACGGTCTCGGAAATCGAATCATTGACAGCGCCTATCTTAACCAAAAAAAAAGTGTACTTTGAAGCCATTCACAAACAGATGAAGACGTTTGCACCGGATGCCATGGCAATGTTTGCCTTAAAGACCGCCGGAGGAGTTAACATCGCACAGGATGCACAACAGGTTAGAAACACCAACATCGCGTTTTACGGTAAGGAGAGAATCCTTTCCCATGCTGATGAAATCGATGTGTTTATTGCTCAGCAAGGGGCCATGAACCGGCCCACAGCAGCTTTAATAAAAGAAGAATCCGGCTTTTCAACCATAAAAGCAATTAAGAACAATCAGATTTTGATCATTGATGAAATGATAGTGTCGCGACCTACTTTGCGTTTGATAGACGGTATTCTTGAAATCGGAAGATATCTTTATCCAAAAAAAATTAACCCTAATTGAGCGCAAACAAAACTGAAAAAAACCCAAATTCATATCTCGCTGATGGTTAAGCTTGTAAAATGCAGTCGCATCATCAACTGGTGTTAGAAGGGGGACTCGATCAAAGGACTGGTCATTGCAGGAACGAAAAGCGGCAGCGGAAAGACTACTCTGGCTTTAGGACTGCTGGCCGCATTTATAAGGCGTGGGTTGCGGGTAGCATCCTTTAAGGTAGGGCCTGACTTTATTGACCCCGGACATCATGCCTCCGTCACCGGTATTGCCGGTTATAACCTCGACGGATGGATGTTGTCCAAAGATTACAACCTCAAATGCTTTGCCCAACACAGCCGCAAAGCAGACATCGCTGTTGTGGAAGGTGTCATGGGGCTGTTTGACGGCTATGACGGTAAAAGTGAAGCAGGTTCTACTGCTCAAATGGCCAAATGGCTCAACCTTCCGGTTCTATTGATTGTCGACGCCCGCAGCATGGCACGCAGCGCTGCCGCGTTGGTGCAGGGATTCGAACGCTTCGACCGGGAAGTAAGCTTTGCCGGGGTGGTCTTTAACAACCTCGGCAGCCAGCGCCATTGGGAGTATCTCAAAGAAGCATTAGATAATAATGTTGACATGCCGTGCCTGGGCGGAATTATTCGCAATGAAAGCATACGACTGCCGGAGCGCCATTTAGGGCTGGTAACCCGAGAGGATTCTCCACTGAGCACCGACCAGATTGATTGTTTGGCAAAACTGCTTGAAGAGAGTGTGCAACTCGATCAGATGTTGGAGAAGTTGCCGGAAATCTCGAATGCAATCCCATGGCCGCAGCCCGAGGGGAAAATACCTTCGGGCCGCGTTAGAATCGGTGTGGCCCGGGACCGGGCTTTTTGCTTCTATTATCCGGATAATCTGGAAATGTTAGAATTCTGCGGCGCTGAATTAATCTATTTTTCACCCGTTAGCGACCGGATTCTTCCTGAAAATTTAGACGGTCTTTATTTGGGCGGCGGCTACCCGGAGCTTGCAGCCGGTGCACTGGCTGATAATGAGAAAATACGGCAGCAGATTCTGGGAAAAAGCCATGCAGGCATGCCGATTTTCAGTGAGTGCGGCGGTTTCATGTATCTGTGCCGTGAAATTTGCAACATGAGTGGTGAACGATTTCCCATGGTCGGCTGTTTTCCATTTCGGGCGCGTATGCATGACCGGCGTCAGTCTCTGGGATATCGGGAAATTACATTTTCAAACCCTGCTGTTATTGGTGACACAGGCCTGCGTGCGCGGGGACATGAATTCCATTACTCTGAGATCGACGCAGAAATTGGAAAAAGCGACATTGAGACGGTGTTTACGGTTACGGCCAGGGCCGGTCTTAAAAAACCCTCAAAGGGTTATCAGGTCCGGCGAACACTGGGGAGCTACATTCATCTACATTTCGGGAGCCAGCCAAAAGTGGGCAACCGCTTTGTTGAAAACTGCTTAATTTACCAGCAAGAAAGGAACAGCGGCGCATGAAACCCGAAGAGATCGAAACATTGAGTTTCAAGATCATTGATCAAGAGGCGCGAGCGCATGATTTTAACGCCATGCAATGGCAGGTGGTCCGCCGGATGATTCATACCTCCGGGGATTTTGATTACCTAACGAGCGTTCGTTTCCATGCGGACGCCATCGCAGCCGGAGTCGGCGCCATACGGCAGGGGAAAACCATTATTACCGATACAAACATGGCCAAAGCGGGCATCCGTAAAAAGGAACTTTCTCGATTTGGAGTCTTTGTGGAATGTCTTATTAACACCGATAAAGTGAACCAAACAGCAGCGGCCGCCGGCACTACCAGGGCCAAAGCGGCTGTAGATGCAGCGCTTGAGAAAATGAAAGACGGCATTTATGTGGTCGGTAATGCGCCCACCGCTTTGTTACGTTTGATTGAAGCTGTCAGCGAAAATAAAGCCGGCCCTGCTTTGATTATCGGTCTTTGCGTCGGATTTGTGAATGCGGCTGAATCCAAGGCCGCACTGATCGAACTCGATATTCCCTACATTTCCAATATCGGACGCAAAGGCGGATCCAATGTGGCTGCCAGTGTCGTCAATGCACTGGCAATTATGGCCGCCGAAACTTAGTATTCTATTTTTGATTAACCTATTAAACCTTCAGCTTGGCTGAAGGTCCAAGCTTTGATATGCGGATAGCGCAGTTTAATTAGGCTTCTCTCGCCCGCTTCGCTTGAGCCCGCCGAGGTCACAGAGATTTGGTTTTTTTTCCACTGAGAGGGAGGAAAGAAAAAACAATCAGCCCTGAAGGCAGGTTTTAACAGCCAATACCTTCCAGGAATAGCGGTTTTCATTTGCCGGTTCTTAATCCCGCTAGATATAGCGGGGCGCTTCAATGGCGAATGAAAAATAATAATTATCTTTCTCTGTGTACTCTGTGAGCTCTGTGAGAGATATAAAAGACCCTTTCAGGGGCAAAACAAAGCCTGGTACTCCGGGCCAGGCTTTTTTAAAAAAGAGGAAACCATGAAAAAGCAAAAGGGCATTTTATACGGTATGGGAGTCGGTCCCGGTGATCCTGAACTGATCACACTCAAAGCGGCGCGGGTATTAAACGTTGTGGATGAGGTTTTTGCGGCGGCATCCACCAAAAACGACTACAGCCTGGCTTTGAGTATTGCCAAACCTCATATTCCCGATTTGACTAAGGTGCGGATGCTTTATTTCCCCATGACCCGGGATAAATCGGAGATGGAAAAAGCCTGGAAGGCGCATGCCCAGACCATTATCAATGAACTGGAGCAGCAAAAAAAGGTCGCGTTTATAACCCTGGGAGATGCCATGACATATTCCACCTACGGATACATTCTGAAAAACATTCAAAAAATGGCACCGCAGTTTCCCATTGTGAGCATACCGGGCATCACTTCCTATCAGGCCGCCGCCGCCTGCCTGAACACCCCGCTGGTGGAAGGTGAAGATTCTTTACTGTTGACTTCCGGGTCCAAGGGCGGAGACCGCTTGCGGGCCTTTGCTGCCAAGCCGGAATGCGTGGTGTTTTTAAAGGCCTACCGCAACGTTGAAGACATCTCCAACGCTATTAAAGAGGCCGGAGTGTATCAGGATGCCATCGGCATTTCCAATTGCAGCCAGAAGGTTGAAAAAGTCTACCGCGATATTGAAGAATTGTGCGATCGCCGTCCTGATTACTGGACCCTGATTTTTGCCAAACAGAAAAAAGACGATGAGATCCTCAAAAGCTGAAACTAAGTATATCAGACTGGCTTTTTCCGGCGTTATTTCGGTGGCCATACTCATCTGCGGCACCCTTTGGGTGGATAATCTGGGCATTTACCGCATCACTACCAAGCTGCTTTGGCCGTTGACGCGCCTGATGTTCTTGATCACCGTCGGACTGGTGGCGGGCCAGACGATTGAAGCGCTGGGGTGGACCAAAAAGCTGGCGAAACTGGCGGGGCCCATGTTTCGATTTAGCAGATTAGGTCAACGCTGCGGAGCTGCTTTTGTGACGGCGTTTTTGTCAGGAGTGGCAGCCAATGCCATGCTCCTTGACTTTTATAAAGATGAAAAGATTACCAGCAAGCAGCTTTTTCTGTCTAATTTTGTTAATCAGATGCCGGCCTATTTTCTGCATCTGCCGACCACGTTTTTCATTGTAATGCCGCTGACCGGATGGGCCGGCGCACGCTACTTTTTACTGACGTTCAGCGCCATGATAATACGAACCATGATATTCTTGATATATGGCCATTTTCAAACAGGTATGCAGCCGGATGATGATCGGCATCCGAAAGAAATAAATCAAAACTTGCAGGAGAAAAAAAGCCGCGGTTTGTACAATATTATCAGGAAAAAGCTGCCGGGACGGATTAGCGGTATTGCTGTTTACGTGATACCCATTTATGTTGTTGTATATATATTAAACGCCATGGGTATGTTTGAAGCCGCCCGAAAATGGTTGGCCGGTTATGTGGTCACCTCGTTTGTGCCCATGGAATCCCTTTCGGTAGTAATTTTGAGTTTTGCAGCGGAGTTTACCTCCGGATTTGCCGCGGCCGGAGCCTTGCTCGATGCCGGCGTGCTGACCACCAAGCAGACGGTTCTGGCGCTGCTGATCGGTAATATTGTAGCCTTTCCGGTACGAGCCCTGCGCCACCAGCTGCCGCGCTACATAGGCATATTCTCACCCAAAATGGGTACTCAACTGCTGCTGATGGGCCAGGGCTTTCGGATTATGAGCCTTGTTTTTGTAGGATATATATATTACTTGGTAGGATAATGAATCCAGGCCCATAGTACCAGGCTTTGGTTTCACCCATAGGGTTGCATCTATCTCAAATGGAGCAAATTAAATTCCAAATAACAAGCATCAAATTACAAATAAATCACAATAACCGAAATTCAAAATAATAAACTTTGGAATTTCCTTGAGATTTGCCTGCCGCCGTCTTTTTGGTGGGGTGCTTGTAGTTTGGCATTTCCTTGGAATTTGGTGCTTGTTTGTTTTTTGCTTGCCCGCCGTCTTTTTGGCGGGGTGCTTGGAATTTGTAATTTTAGACACAAAAATCTAAGGCAGAGCCAAATATCTCTGACTGGCCCAAAGGACCAAGTTTTTCAGGACTAAATAGGACGATGGCATCTGATCAAGGCCGAAAACTGAAAAGCGGATTTACCACGGGAACGGCCGCAGCGGCAGCGACCAAAGGGGCGCTATTGCTGCTGGCAAAGGATCAGGCGCCCGATCATGTCTTTGTACGTTTCCTTACCGGTGAAAAGATTCGGATTCAGATGCATACCTGTGCTCGCGTGGGCGCGCACAGCGCCCGGTGTTCAGTGATCAAGGATGCCGGGGATGATCCGGATGTTACCCATAAGGCTGAAATCGGTGCTCTGGTCACTTATCCTGTGAATAACGTTTCAGAGAGTGTAATGATTACCGGCGGCAAGGGTGTTGGAAGGGTCACCAAACCCGGCCTGGGAATTCCGGTCGGTGAACCTGCCATAACCGAGGGACCTCGTACAATGATAGTTCAAAGTGTCGCAGAGGTTTTGCAGCAATACGGCATTCAAGGTGGCGTCATCACGGAACTGTTTGTTCCCCAAGGCGAGATTCTGGCCCAAAAAACCCTGAATGCGCGCTTGGGGATTGTGGGGGGAATTTCCATACTCGGGACCACTGGAATTGTGCGGCCCATGTCCCACGAGGCCTATATTGCCACCATCGATGCAGCCCTTTCGGTTGCCAGGGCTGCGGGCCTTGAGCAGGTTATACTGGCAACCGGGCGTCGCAGCGAACGTTATTCCCAGATGCGCTGGAACAATCTTGCCGAAGAAGCTTTTGTTCAAATCGGGGACTATTTTCAGATGTCGCTGGCCAAGGTTGCCGAAAAAGGATTTAAAAAAGCATCGCTGACCGTTTTTTTCGGCAAAGCCGTCAAGATGGCCCAGGGGGTGCCCCACACTCACGCGGCCAAAACGCGCGTGTCTTTGCAGAAATTGTCTGAATGGGCATTTGAATCGACCGGCAGCAGACGTTTGGCCGGCCACATAGCTGCCGCCAACACGGCCCGGCACGCACTCGATTATATTTTGCCCGAATTTCCGGCGGTGATCGCGCAGGTCGGAAATCAGATTGTAACGTCTGCCCGGCGGTTTGCAGGGGACGGCGTTAAGATTCAGAGCATAATTTATGACTTTGCAGGGAATGTTATCTTCGATTCCGAAAAGACCGGCTGAGGATGAACCAAGATATGAAACCAGTCACCATCATAGGGATGGGGCTTACGCCCACAGATCTTACCGACGCACACAGAAAGATCATCCAAAAAGCAGACATCCTCATGGGAGGTAAACGGCACCTGGCGTATTTTGAAGACCTTGGTGTCGCTAAAAAAGAGATCACCAAAGATCTGAAGGCAACTGTCGCCTATATTCAAGACCGGATGACAAGCAAACAGATCGTGGTTCTGACCTCGGGCGACCCGCTGTTTTACGGCATCGGTTCCGTGTTGGTCCGTGCGCTGGGTCCTGACCGGGTTGAGGTGTTCCCTAATATTTCCTCCATAGCCGCTGCTTTTGCAAAAATCAAAGAGCCGTGGAGCAATGTCAAGGTCATCAGCCTGCATGGACGCAACCATGAACCGGAACTGCTCCAGGCGCTGAAACGCCACGAGCAGGTGGCTGTTTTCACCGATCCTGGGAAAAACCCGGCCTGGCTGGCAGATTTTCTGATATCAAAAGGCGTTATCAATTTCAAAATGGGTGTGTTTGAAAAACTGGGATCCTTGGATGAAAAAATAGGATGGTATCAATTGGAAGCAGCAAAGGACCTTAACTTTGCCGATCCCAATGTGGTTATATTGAAACGCAAGCCGCAAGCGCATAGTTCGACGCAGACGCTTTACATGGGACTTTCCGAAGACCTTTTCGAACACGAAGGCGGTCTGATCACCAAAACCGAAATTCGGGCGGTTACTTTGGCAAAACTCAAGTTATTGCCGTACCATACTCTTTGGGATCTGGGGGCCGGCAGCGGAGCGGTTTCGATTGAAGCATCCGTGTTTTTAGAGCAAGGCAGGATTTTTGCCGTTGAGCAGAAAGCGGAAAGGATCGATCAGATCAACGCCAACATCAGGCGTTTTGGAGTCAACAATATTGAAGCGTTTCAAGCTGTTATGCCGGACGGGCTCAGCGGCCTTCCGACTCCGGATCGTGTCTTTATCGGCGGCGGCGGTCGCGATCTGGAGCAAATTATCGCTAAAGCCGCCTCCTTGATGAAACCCGGCGGTGTGATGGTAATCAACACAGTACTAATGGCGAACCTCGATACATCCCAGAAAACGATGCGTAAAAACGGTTTTACCACCGAAGTTATCCAGATCCAGGTTCTGCGCAGCAAAGCGATGCCGTGGAGTGAACGATTTGAAACTCTGAATCCGGTTTGGATTATTTCAGGACAAAAAACCGACTAAGCGGCGTAGCCGCGTTTCATAAAATTGTAACACAATTTTATTATGGAAAAAGAAAATTGCACGGTTATGTTTGTCGGCGCCGGTCCCGGCGATCCCGACTTGATTACGGTCAAAGGACAGCAGGCCTTGATGACAGCGGATGTGGTGATATATGCCGGGTCGCTGGTGCCGGAGGCGGTCTTAAAGTGGGCCCGACCCGCAACCCGGCGGATCAGCAGTGCCGCTTTGAATCTTGACCAGATAGTTGATCAGATGGAAAGAGCTTGTGCGGCCGGAGAGCGAGTAGTACGGCTGCATTCCGGAGACCCGAGTCTTTACGGCGCCATTTTTGAGCAGATGGCAGAGCTGCGCAAAAGGAATATAAGCTACCAGGTTGTTCCGGGAGTAACCGCCGCCTTTGCGGCCGCCGCCGCCATGGGGCTTGAATACACACTGCCGGAAATCTCGCAGACACTGATCTTAACGCGTATGGCCGGGAGAACGCCGGTACCCGAAGCCGAAGCCTTGGAAAAGCTGGCCGAACACCGCACTTCCATGGTTGTTTACCTCAGCATATCGCTCATCGACCAGGTAGCGAAAATCCTGAAAGAAGCTTACGGCAGCTCAGCCGCCTGTGCGATAGCGTTTCGCGTCAGTCAGCCGGAGGAGAAGATTATCAGGACAACTCTTGAGAAACTGGTAGAAACCGTCCGCTCTGAAAACATAACCCATCAAGCCCTGATCATTGTCGGCAAGGTCCTGGAGGTCGGGACGGAGCAATTGAAAGTGAAATCCAAGCTGTATGACAAAGAATTTTCTCATGGTTACCGAAAGTAACGAAATTATTTAACCGTTCAAAGGTTCAGGGTTCAAAGGTTCAGAGGTTCACAGGTTTGGGGGTTTAGAGTTCGGGATAACCTTGAACGGTGAACTCTGAACGCCTAAAAATTTACTTATGACCGATAAAGCTGACATTGCTGTTTGGGCAATTACGCCCAAAGGGGCGCAACTGGCGGAAGCGATTGCCCGTAAAATGCCGCCGGCGGATCTATTTGTTACCGTCGAACTTGCCTCTGATTTCGAACGGACCCATAAGTTTACGCGTTTAAAAGATGCCGTTTGTCGACATTTTTTGTCGTTTTCCGCCCATATTTTCATCATGTCAACCGGTATTGTGGTACGGATGATTGCACCTCTGATCAGGAACAAAACCGAAGATCCGGCGGTGCTGGTGGCCGACGAAAGCGGGCAATATGTGATCAGCCTGCTTTCAGGACATATCGGCGGGGCCAATGCGCTTGCCCTCAAGGTGGCCGAGATGATTCAGGCTGATCCTGTGATTACCACAGCCACCGACGTCAATCGTCTGCCGGCTGTTGATGTTTTGGCCAGAGAAAAGAACCTTTACATCGAAAATTTCAGCGCAATCAAAACCGTCAGTATGGCGATGCTTAGCGGTGCGCCGATTTATCTCCATGATCCCTATTGTTTTTTAAGCGACGATTTTAAAGCAGCCAAGGTTTTACCATTTCCCGAAAAAAAGCCGGCCGGAAAAGAGAGTCCTCAAAAACACGTGCCTGCCGGTGTATACATCGACGATACTAAGATTGAGGTGCCGGATAATACCCTGGTGCTTCGACCCGCTTCGCTGGTAGCCGGAATAGGGTGCCACCGTGAGACGAGTTTTGAAGAGTTGCAGGAATTTTTATTCACCATCTTTAGTCGATTTGCTCTGGCCGTCAGGAGTCTGAAATGCCTTGCAAGCGTTGATCGCAGGGCTGATGCAGCGTGCCTGCCGGCGCTGGCCGAGGATTTAGAAATTCCTATCAAATTCTTTGCGCCCCACGAGTTAAACGCGGTTCAAACCATTGAAAACCCGTCCGCCATGGCTAAAAAACATATAGGAGTTGAAAGCGTATGCGAAGCAGCAGCGATTCTGGGCTCGCACCAGGGCCGACTGATAGTGCCCAAGCAGAGCACAAAAAACATCACAGTGGCTGTCGCCAGAATTCTCTTTTCATTGTAGGCATCGGCCCCGGAAGCATGGATCATTTATCCAAACGTGCCATGGATGTCCTGGCAGGCGTTGATGCCGTTGCCGGATATACCACCTACATCGAGCTGATTCGTCCCTTGATTGAGGGTAAAATGATCATCAGCACACCCATGACAAAAGAGGTGGAACGGGTCGAAACTGCCATTGAGACGGCCCTGAACGGCAAAACCTGTGCCATCGTTTCCAGCGGAGATCCGGGCGTATACGCTATGGCGGGGCTGGTGTTTGAAATGTGTGCTCGTAAAAACATTTATCTGTTTTCACCCGGTGATGCACCTGACATGAAAAAAGAAGGCCGCAATTTGCGCATCGAAGTTGTTCCCGGAATCCCGGCCCTCTGCTCCGGTGCAGCTCTTTTGGGTGCTCCCTTGACACACGATTTTGCCGCCATCAGTCTGAGCGACCTGCTGACCACCTGGGAGCAGATTGAACAGCGCCTGCTGGCAGCGGCTAAGGCTGACTTTGTCATCGTCCTTTACAATCCCAAAAGCAAAAAACGGGATTGGCAGCTTAAAAAGGCACAGGAAATTATCCTAAAATACAGAGATCCACAAACTCCCGTGGGAATTGTTGCCCGCGCCATGCGGGAGGGGCAGAACGTGCAGATCGTACCCTTAAAAGATCTTCACAAAGAAGACGTGGATATGCAGACAACGGTTTTTATCGGCAGCAGCGCTTCCGTCACCTATCTTAACTATATGGTAACACCGCGTGGATATTCCAATAAATATTTCCTCAATAAGTCTTGAAAAAACCTGGTACTTTGGGCTAGGGCAGAGTTATCTGGCTCTGCCTGAAGTAATCCTTAATCATACTCGTAATCAAAAATTCGGTAGAATTAGTCAATTGCTAAGACCGATTAGGATTACGATTAAGAGTACGAGTACGAATGCTTGATAAGCGTTTTGATTGATCCACAACCTGGCTAATTAACCCCTATGGGGTGAAACCAAAGCCTG
>JAQBHK010000337.1:0-3192 GCA_032127815.1 Desulfobacterales bacterium | reverse complement strand
CCCATCCTATTTAATCGGGGTAGGTAGGAATTATCGTACTGGGGTGTCCAATTTAGCGTCCTTTGAACCCAGAACCGATCAGATTTCAGGAGTCTCATCCTTCAAATTAGTGGGCGGCTGGATATGAAGATTTCTGATTTTATATAGTAGCGTCTTATAGCTGATTTTCAATATTTTGCATGCATTGCTACGGTTCCAGCCTGTTTGGACCAGAACATGAGAAATTACCTCTTTTTCGATTCTGTCAAGCGCCTTTTTCTTTATCGTTTTAAGAGAAAATGATGCTGAATCCAGTGAATCTTCTTCAAGGTTCACAAGGTCGTCAACAGTTGAAACGTCATCCACAGTTAGTTGAACTGCAGCTGATTTATCTTCACAGCTTACATCGCTAATTTCATTGATTATGTCTTCCCAGTTGCTGACGACCATACACCTTTTGAGTACATTCTGAAGTTCTCTTACGTTTCCGGGCCAGTGGTACGCTACTAGTTTATCCATGACATCAGAACTGGGTTTCGTAATCTGCTTAAAGTCAAACTGAGAACCGTATTTGTCGATATAGTAATCGATTAGAAGCGGGATGTCATCCGGGCGGCTGCACAGGGGAGGGATATATATCCTAATAATGTTCAGCCGGTAGTACAGATCTTCTCTGAACATTCCATTTTTAACGTTTTGTTCAAGCTCTTGGTTGGTGGCGGCTATAACCCAGGCATCTGTTGTTACCTCTTTTTCAGAGCCGAGTGGAGTAAACACACCACTTTGAAGGACATGCAGCAGTTTGGCCTGCAGCGGCAGAGACATGTCGCCGATTTCATCTAAAAACAAAATTCCTTCATGGGCCAGTTCAAATTGCCCACGCTTTTTTCTGTCAGCTCCGGTAAAGGCACCCTGTGCGTATCCGAAGAGTTCGCTTTCAAGCAACCCGTCCGGCAATGCCGCACAGTTAATCTTTATGAAAGGTTTATCTCTTCTTCGCGATTTAAAGTAAAGGTTTTGTGCAACGACTTCTTTGCCGACACCGCTTTGCCCGGAAATTACAGTGTTTAATCCCGTATCGGCAACATGCTCAATTAGTTCACGAATTTTAATTATAGCGCTGCTGTTTCCGATTAAAGGGGGGGGCATGTTTGTCTGGCGTTCGTTTTTTGTCATTTTCTGGAAAGTAGATCCTTAATTACATCGTCAAGTTCATTAAGCTCAAACGGTTTCTCCAGCACCAGATCGGCCTGAGCCTCTGCGGCCAACGTTTCAGGATGCTCACCCCATCCTGTGATGGCAATAACAGGAATACCGGGATACTTTTTCTTTACAATTGCAATGATGGCCACACCGCTAATGTTGGGCATAACAATGTCTGTTATAATCAGGTCAAAGCCCTGTTTTTCAGCTTCAAGTAATTTCAAGCCATCCAAGCCGTCCGAAGCCGAAACAACATCATACTTTTTCTCACTTAAAAATTGGCACAGCGCGGCCAGAAGTTCCTGATTATCATCGATAATAAGTAATTTTGCCGGTTTGCCCATGATCCTGCTAGTCCTCTATCCTCTTTTGTTTAGCTCTGAAAAACCTGGTCCTTTGGGCCAAGCCTGCCCCGCCTTGCGGGGGTCAGAGTTCTCCGGCTCTGCCTTAGAGTTTTGTGTCTAAAATCACAAATTCCAAGCACCCCGCCAAAAAGACGGCGGGCAAGCAAATCTCAAGGAAATTCCAAATTTGGAATTTAATTTACAGTTATGCCTTATATATAGAGTTCTTGTATATTTGGCAAGCATATTTGACGAATTCGCAAAAAGTCGAATTCATCACGTTTTAGGTTTTAAGTTATTGTTTTTCGTCAAAGACGGTCTTAACTATGGCATTTAAACTGTGCCAATTTAAAAATTTACATGCAGTTTTTAGGTTCCATCGGAAGATGGCACGAAGTAGCTCCCCGTGGAATTATGGGACAGGCCGGTAGATCGTACCGAGGTGTCCTATATCTTCTATAACAATTCTTTTTTTAGATTGTAAACAGACCAGGCAGGCCTGAAAATTATACGCAAGCCTTTTTGGGTTTCTTCGTGAAGATAATTCTTGGTAATGACAACGGCCTTTTTGAGTTCTTTGTGTTGTGCGAGCGTGTTAAATATTTTCGGCACCATTTTTTGACGGCTAATGCCGTACTTGATTTCAACAGGCACGGTTTTATCGCCCTGGATAAATAAAAAGTCAATTTCTGAACCGCCAGTAGTACGATAAAACCACAAGCGCTCTTTATCAATATTTTTAACAAGTTCGGAAAACACAAAATTTTCTACCAGCATCCCTGTGCCCTGCCTTTTGTCAAGTGCTTCAAACTGACCGAAAACAGCGTTTCTGATACCAGTATCATAAAAGAAGAATTTGGGGGTCTTTATGATGGCCTTTCCCAGGTTTACAAAATAAGGGCGTAAAAAAGTAGCCACATATGTTTCTTCAAGGAAAAAAAGATATTTCTCCACAAAGTGCCGTGTAAGTCTTGTGTTATTTGCTACTTCATTTATCTTGCAAAGTCCTCCCGTCTGAGAGGCCATGAAATTGAGTAGCCTATTAAATCCGGTAATATCCTCTATCTTCAAAAAATCACTGATATCTTTTTGTACATAGGAGTTAAATATCTCCTTTAACAAAAAGACTTTATCCTCATCCATACCGGTTTTAACTACGCCGGGATATCCACCAAAAACGACAAACTCTTGCATTAAATTCTGGTATTGGTCTGATTCAAATCTTACGATCTTTGCTAAATCATCGGAAGCATCAAGCCCTTTAAATCGAAGAAATTCTGCAAATGATACCGGATACAATTCGAAAAGATGTTTTCTTCCGGTAAGGGTTTCTTTCACCTGACTTTTTATCTCAAGGGATGAAGATCCGGATATAATGAACTTCAGATCAAGACCAAGATCATAGTACGCCTTGATGATAAGCCCTATCTCCGGAATACGTTGGGCCTCATCAAGGAAGATATATGATTTCTTCCCCAAAACACCATAATGTTTAATAAAATCAATAAAATCACGTTCACGACGAATGAGATCGATCAGATTGAACGAATCAAAATTAAAGTAAAAAATTTGCTTCGGATCAAAACCCTCCTTCTTGAGAAGTTCCTCAATCAGCTTATTCATCAAAAAAGTTTTTCCGACCTGCCTGGAGCCCACAATTACGGTT
>JAQBHK010000336.1:0-3386 GCA_032127815.1 Desulfobacterales bacterium | reverse complement strand
AAAAAAGATTTTCCATGAAGCGACCATAAGAGAAAACTCCCCGACCCCTGAATTAGATGTTATCCGTTATCACTCAATCGAGGTATAAGTCTGGTTCGACAACACATTTGTGTATTCGTCCATTATCGCAGCAGCCACATTTGACCAGTCATAATCCAACACAGACGCACGTACGGCTTCGGGTACCGGCGCCTCGGCCAGCGTTGCCGGCAAAAATTTCTCAATGCCCCTGGCCAGGTCAATCGGTGTATCGCCTTTGACCACATGGCCGGTCTGCCCCTCGCGCAGAATATGCTCGATGGCACCCACCGGCGTGGTCACAACCGGCGTCCCGCAGGCCAAAGATTCGAGCCCCACCATTCCGAAGCTTTCATAGCGGGAAGGGATCACAAGCATATTGGCCGCATTGTAGTAGGACGGCAGATCGAGTTGTTCCACCCGCCCGGCAAAGATAACGCGGTCTTTGACATCGTATTTGAAAACAAGCCGCTGCAAATATTGAAATGCCGGGGACTGCTCTCCGTCTCCGCCGACGATCACCAGCCGCAGTCGCAGGTGGCTGCGCAGGTAGCCAAGCGCCGCTATTAAACGGTCCAGACCCTTTAAGGGATCAAACCGCCCGACATACAGCAGAATCGATTCGTCCGCTTCAAAACCGAGCCGTCGCCGCGCGGCAAGCCGGTCGAGTGGTCGAAAAAGATTCAGATTAACACCGCAAGGCACCACTTTGATTTTTTCAGCAGCGGCATCATAAAAACGCACAAGCTTCTCGCGTTCTTTTGCTGTGGACGCCACGATACAATGGCACCCTTTTGCCAATCGTTTTTCACTGACAATGCGCAGTTCGGGTTCCGGCTCACCGGCAGCCGCCATGTTTTTCAATGCGCCCAGCGTGTGAAACATGACGATATGCGGGACGTGCCAGCGGTTTTGGGCTATTTGCCCTAACAGGCCGGACAGCCAGTAGTGGCTGTGTATCAAATCGTAGCAACGGCCGTCTTGCGCCTGGAATCTCTCCAGCGCACGGAAATAATCCTCCACAGAGCGGTAAAGAGCAAGTTTGGGCACCGGACCCGCGTGGCCGTTACTCAAATGGATCAGCCGCACATTTTCATCCAGGTTAACGACCTGACCGTTTGTATGCGCGTTCCGGCGCGTAAAGATGTCAATGTGATGGCCGCAACTCCCCAGTTCACGTGCCAGTTCACGGACGTAGACGCTCATTCCACCGGTGTTTTGGCTCCCTATTGCTCCTATGGGGCTGGAATGGAGGCTGAGGATCGCAATTTTTAACGCTTCGGTTTTCATAATAAAATCGTTTTACGATTTTATGAAACTCCCACAAACAAGTTTGCAGGATCTTATTTGTGAGTTCTTGTCGATTTAAACGAAATTGTCCGGCGGCTGGCACGGAACACTATTTTAACAAATGCTATAAGTGAATCCGGTAACCAAACAGCGGAACCGGACGACCGCCCAAGAATTGTTTGTATTTTTCGTCTCCTTTGAGAAAGTCGTATTTGCGTCGGCCTCTTTGGATACTCTCTTTAATGCTCAGTACTTTGCTGAGCAAACCCACGCTCAGCGAACTAAAACGCATATCATAGCCGCTGTTGTAAAGATAGACCGTTGAACCATTGTCAAAGCACAAGACCGCGGCCACAGGCTGCCCGTCAAGTTCCAAAAAAGCGAGTTTCAGCATGTGATGGGCGGCCATGCCTGCGGCCAGAGATCTGAAATAAGCCGCCATTTGCGAGGTCATGAAAGCTGCTTTGTCGGACCGATTCGATCGGAACAGCGCTATAAAAGTATCGATTTCATTACGGACTGCATCGACATCCTCGATAATGCGGTATTCGATCTGACCGGCCGCATTCAGCCGCCGCAGCTTGCGCCTGATCTCGTGGCGCTGTTTGCCGCTAAGTCTTTTTAGAAAGTCCTCCCAGGAAGACGGCAATGCCATTGCATAGGTAACATCGTCCGGCTCACAGACCACCCGACACCCCAGACCCGGTGCGATTTCAACCAAATCCTTGACCACGTTTGATTCGTTAAGTACCGGTTGCAAATTCAAAAGCACAAAACCCTGGTTTTGTAAATACTCAATGATTACGGTAAAAAATTCCGGTCCCCTCTGCGGTGCAACAATGAAATCCATATAATCACAAAGGTCGGAATGGCCCAACAGGCAAGCTGTGGTTCCGCCGGCCATAAGCGGTGCAATTCCGATCAGGTCGTTTTTATGCCGGACGGCCAGGATGCACGGGCTCATGCCGGCGCCAAAATGGTTCCACCAGACTTGCATCCAGGCAGGCTCCATAAAGAGACACTCCCATGGCAGCAAGCGGCCTTTATCCATGCGGCAATCCGAGACCTGATCAAAAGTTAGGGATGTCACTGAATAGTCGCTTTTGGAAAAAGTGCGCTTTTTACTTTCTGTATCTCTCAATCCAATCTTCATCAACCCCTTTAAAGTAAACAAAAGCTTACCTGGTTTCCGTGTTCATTCTTTCACGAATACGTTCGGCAACATCCTCACCGATCTCCTTGATTTCTTGAGCTGTTCTAAATTCCTCGCCGATAAATATTTTCAGCCCGACAACAACAGACTCTAAAACCTGAATGTCAGGGTGCTGTTCTAAAATTCGAATCGCTTTATCAGCATGACCTGCTGCCGCTGCGTCGACAAAATAGTCTGTTATTTCTTTAAGTTCCCTTTTCACAAAAGCTTGATCATTTAAAAACTTTCGAGCGATCTTTAAAGATTCGGCCCATTTTCCCATACCTCCTAAAATTGCAGCAAGTGTCTGTTGATATGCCGGTTCCTTTTGTTCTTTATCTATCGCTTCCCTGCTCCAAACCTCAGCCTGCTCAAGATGTATATTATATCCATTTTGAAAAAACCACCATGCAAGAAAATTCAAATTTTGAGCAGATCGGCTGGATGTTTTAAGAAATCGTTGAGCGGTTTTGAGTGCTTTTTCAGAATCGTTTAAAGAATCATATTGAAGCTTTATCAGGTTTCCCCATAGTCCCTTAATACCTGGATTTAATTCGATAGCGCGTTTATATGCTTTCTCAGCGTCTTCGTATCGATTAGAATCTTTGCTGAAAAGTATTCCAAGATTACTCCAGACTTGAGCATATTCAGGATTGATCTCAATCGCTCGGCGGTAGGCTTTTTCAGCTTCTTCATAACGGCCTAATTTATGCGTTAACAAATTTCCAAGGTTATTCAATGCTATTGAATCTTTTGGATCAATTTTAAGAATCTTGTTATATAATTCCTTAGCCTCATCGAAACGTCCAAGGTTATAATTTAACAGATTCCCAAGGTTACCTAAAGCTTGTATATATTCAGGATCTATTTCGATTGCTCGTCGATA
>JAQBHK010000335.1:0-13120 GCA_032127815.1 Desulfobacterales bacterium | reverse complement strand
ATCTGTAAGAAGTGTCATTCGTCATATAACCCTCTTTTCAGGGTATGTGTTGCAGGAGTTACGTTAATCTAATCCTTGCCGCCTGTCGGCATCTCTTCCAGACCCTGAATGTCGTTGACACCCAAAAGAATAGGTTTCAGGGTTGAAGAAGGTAGATCTTGTTTTAGCAGGGGTTAAATAAGTAAAGAGAGATTTAGTATGTAAGTCGGTGCAGATTGGAAATTTAGAAAGGCATCATTCTGAGAACAAAAACTCATAATAATTTGGTTGTCGGAATAATGATCAGTAAAATAAAATATTATAATCGCGGATGTATCAAGAATGTTTAAATTGCCGGTTGGAGTTGAAGAGTTTGCCGCTTGAAGTGTTTGCCCATCTTCCAAATTACAGCTTTTACAGTGAGTCCCGGAACAACGATGATGAAATGGAGAACCTTTGCTTGTTTTTGTTTTATCTTGAAGGCTATGCAAACAGGCTTCTCCGCAGAAACAGGATTCGGCCATCGCACCGTTTGCGAAAATACCCAAGATTATAAAGAGAATAAGTAATGTTTTAAATGTTCTTAGTTTTACTAAATGAATTCTAACCATTATAGATACTTTTATTATGGGGATGATTTTTCTGTAATCTAAAACCGAATTTGAATTTATACTGAAAAAGGGGATGGGGTCAAGAGGATTTAGTAGAGAATAGATTGCTTATTGGGAAAATGCGACCATTGTACCATTGGATACTGTTTTAGGACGATCGCCAGCCGTTGATAACTTGCCAGAAAAACAGATATCTAATGGTTCCTAAACCTCGTGATACAATTAACATGGTTGTATCACGGATGGAGACATCATTGGGAAACCCCAAGCCGACCACTAAAGATGTTTTAAAAAGTTACGTACTTATTTAAAGACGCAAGTTACTTACATCTTGATCAGTCGAAAACCCAAGCGGTTGCTGCGGCGTTCCGGTGAGCTGAGGCTGCGTGATGCGCACCGGCAATACCAGTCTGCGCTTCCCCAGTCGCCGCCCCGTAATGCCTTAGCCAACCCTGACAAAGGGCCTTCAGGAGCGATTGAAGGGCTTTGAGAATAATAATTCCTATCAAACCAGTCCTGGCACCACTCATGGACGTTTCCGTGCACATCATAAAGTCCCCATGCATTCGGCTTTAATTGGCCCACCGGATGGGTTTCTCCTGCTGAATTTTTATTATACCAGGCGTATTGGCTTAAGATATCAACACCACTAAAACAATAAGTACTTTCTGTTTCTGCCCTGGCGGCATATTCCCATTCAGCCTCGGTGGGAAGACGATAGGTATTTGTCGCTTCTTTGGTGTTTAGCTTGTGGATAAACGCCTGCACATCATTCCATGAAACCCTTTCCACCGGCCTTAAGTCGTCTTTGAATTCACTCGGGTTATTTTTCATAATCTCAGACCACTGTGCTTGATTTACCTGATATTTGCCCATATAAAATGAATTGCTGATTTTAACCATGTGTCGCGGGGTTTCATGATCTTCGGCTTGCTCAAGCTTTTTGTCTCCGCCCATTCTGAATGAACCGGCCGGTATCACAACAAGTTGCATACCTATGCTGTTGGTTACGGTTTCCAGCATATTAATCCTCTGTAAGTTGTGTTTTTTGAAAAACGCTCGTAGCGGTTTCAAGTGCCGGCCTGTGAAAGATAGTCTTAAGCTATCTGCCGGCAATGAGTTTCACGAGTAGAAAAGAGCAATACACCGGTTAAAGAATCCGCCATTGCAAAACATGATACGCTCGAGCGCCGGCCTCATAAAAAAGTCCTCTTAAACCCCACATGTAAATATTTCTCTGTTTTTTTACCGGTAACGGAATATCCTGTTCAGAGCCATTCAGGGTATATTCGGCCAGCAATTTCCCGAATAACCCCCTGCCTCCGTGGGGTTTTGAATGTGCGTATCGGCATAATTGCCCCCACCTTCACGGATTATCTACCAAATGGGCCTGGGAAGAATATCAGCGTCATTGACTGAACCGGCTTAATCCTTCTCGATTCTGTCAATTGAATCTTCCTTAGCGAAAATAAGGATCGTAAATCGACATTCTCTCAGTGACGCGCTTGATGTAGTCTCTTGTTTCTTGGGGCGTTTGTTGCCTCAAAAGCGAATAAACCTGGTCATTGCTCATTTGCGCGATCGGGTATCTTTCCAGAATCTTTCTGCGCATGGCAGTGGGGCCCCAGTTGTATCCGCCAATGGCAACATAATGGTTTTTGGTATCGTCATGAATATCTTTAAAATGACCCTTTTTCAGTAAAGACAGATACTTGCTTCCAAGTTCGATATTATTTTCCGGGACAAAAAGATAATCCCATGAAATAACTTTGTCTTGGCCGTAAATCGATCTGTAGGCCTCACGCCCGGCAAACCTGGGAATAATCTGCATAATCCCGATGGCCTTGGAGCCTGAAACGGCTCTTGGATTGAAATAGGATTCGGTGTGCATGACAGCCAGTATGAGCTGCGGTTTCAGGCCAAAGCGCTTGGCATATTTTTGCACTACCGGCAGATACTTTTCGGACCGCAGACGGATATGATTAGGTACCAGGTCGATATTAACGGAGTATGTCCGCCGCTCGACTCCATCTTTGGCCTGAAAAGTTTGCGGCGCCGGTATTAATCTCGGCAAAACCTCTTTTTGAATATAGTTTTTCATGTTGCCAAAATTCACCTTGTCTCCCTGGCCGGTGACGAGCTGATTTTCCAATATCCGTTTGTCGGCAACATCTGTCTGTCTCAATATCTTTTCAACTTGCTGCTCGATTTTGCGCTTAGCTTTTGCCAAGGCCTCAGGGTCGTCCTTGGATACAACGGCTTCCAATACTATCTTTCCGCTCTCAAAATCGACTTTGCTGCGGGAATCTTTTTCCGGGTTATAGTCGACCCAATCCTTTTTGGTTGAGTGCACGAATGCCTGCCATTTGCGCTCCGCTTCCGCTTTCAGGCGCGCCCACGTTTCGTCTTGTTCCTTTTCAAGCTCGGCCCACTGTTTTTCCATATCCAGGCGTTGGCCCTCATACTGGTTTTGCATGGCTTTGACCTGAGCCTCATAATCCTTGTTCAATTTTTCAAAGGGGTCTTCAGCTCCCAGGATCGAAGCACTAAACAGCACCAACAGTATTAATACAAAAATCAAAGGCGGTCTTTTCATAATATTCACTTCTTTTTGGGGTCCTTTGGTGAAAATGATTATATTCATTATACGGATATTTTATAAAAAATTCAAGAACGCGTGCATCACTCTCATCCCATAAGCAACACTTTAATACTTGCAACCCTCTAAATATGGTATATTTTAAGAATCATATCCAAATTTCAAAGAGTGTTACTAAAAAATATCATGGCCGTATGAGACAACAGGAGGATAAAATGCAGAAAAAAACATTCTATGACGTGGTGATCCTGGGTTCCGGGCCCGCGGGCCTGCAGGCGGCCATACATGCATCACGCAAGAAAGTTGCGGTACTCGTTTTGGGCCGGCAGTCAAAAAGCAGCCTTTTCCATGCACATGTGGAGAATTTTTGTTGCGTTTGCAAAGTTGCGGGCGAAGAGATACTCCGCTCAGGCCGGCAGCAGGCCCAGGAGTTCGGCGCAGAGTTTTTAGAAGAAGATGTTCTGCAGATAACTCCTGCCGACCAATTCTATGAAATAAAAGTCGAAAGCGGTAATGCTTTTCAAAGCAAGACTCTCATCATCGCCACCGGCACGGCACGCAAAAAACTGGGCGTTGCCGGCGAAAAAGCCTTCCTTGGAAAAGGAGTCAGCTACTGTGTCGAATGCGATGCCAACTTTTATAAAGGAGAGGATGTCGCCATTATTGGTGGGGAGAGTGCTGCCGCAGACGGAGCCCTGACACTGACCCAATATGCTAAAAGCGTTCATCTGGTCAGCGAAAAACTCCAGGTGGTAGACGCCCTCAGGAAAGAACTTGAAAAAAGCAATGTTATCATTCACGAGGGATTCAAAGTCATAAAAATCGTCGGTGATAATCAGGTTCAGGAAATTGTGCTGGACAACGGCACCCGGATTCCGGTCAGCGGTGCATTTATAGAACTTGGTGCCAAAGGTGTCATGGAACTGGCATTTAGCCTCAATGTCGCCCTTGACGACGAAATGAAATTCATTCAAACCAACAAAAAGTTTGAAACTAATGTTCCCGGAATCTTCGCTGCCGGAGACGTCTGCGGCCCACCCTGGCAGATGGCTAAAGCTGTCGGCGAAGGATGTGTCGCCGGTATCAGCGCGGCAAACTATGCCAAAAAATTAAACGCATAAGGATACTTGCTAATGACGATTCCCGGCAATCTGCTCACAACCGCCATGGCCGTAATGCCTCACAAAGATCCGAATAGAGCCCTGGACGCAGCTCTGTCTCTGGACATCCCTTTCTGGCCCCAGTTGCCTCGCATGAATTATTATGAAGACATGTATGTACAGGCCTCGGAACATTTCCCGGGCATATGCCTGGACATGGAAAAACAGACGCTCTCTTTCTCCATGGACAAGTTTTTAATCCAATTCGAAGAGACCATGTCTCATTTCGATCAGCCGGAATACTTTGATATCAGCCCTGAATATTCGGTCGTCTACCACCGCTTTTTAACAATGGACCTGTCCGGCCGGCCGGCCATAAGGGGCCAGCTTGAAGGACCCATAAGCTTCGGCCTCAACGTCCTCGATCAGGACAAACGCCCGATCCTTTTTGACGATACCATCCGCCCCTTTATGTTTGAGTTCATGGCCAAACGCATCAATATCCAGCTCAATCGCCTTAAACGCTTAAACCCCAATGCCTTTATGTTTGTCGACGAACCGGGTCTTCAGTTTCTGTTCAGCGCTCTCTCCGGCTATGACAATGCCAGAGCACGCACTGATATGGAAAATTTTTTTTCCATGACGCAGCGACCGTGTGGAATCCATTTGTGCGGCAATCCGGACTGGGATTTTTTGCTGGGACTTGATATGGATGTGATTTCCTTGGACGTTTATTCGAACGGCGAGATTTTTTCTTCATATGCCCCATCGATTAAAAAATTTCTCGACAAAGGCGGTGTCATTATCTGGGGAATCGTACCGACCAATTTCGAGCCTTTTGGACAGGAAACCATCGATGCTTTGGAAAGACGTCTTCTTGGTTTGTGGGAAATTCTCAGCAAAAAGGGTATTGACAGAGATTTTCTGCTGTCAAAAAGCCTGATTTCGCCGGCCACCTGCTGTCTGGTGAACCCGGATGGAGAAGAAACCGTAGAGAAAGCCTTCAAAGTTGTCAACAACCTTTCCGCCAGACTCCGGAATAGATACAAGCTTGATTAGTACGAATATCTCGTTAAGAATATCATACAAATCATAGACCGGGCCTTTGCAAGCCGGAAAATTGCAGGACTATTCGTGACGTAACGCTTCAATCGGATCCAGCTGCCCCGCCTGTCTGGCCGGGAAGTAGCCGAAGATGACGCCCACAGCTGCGGAAAACAGGAAGGCGATAGCGACAATCCCCGGATCAAAGACAAAGGGAACCGCGAGGATGCGCGCGCCCATCGCGGCCGCTACTATGCCGAGGATAATGCCAATCAGCCCCCCCAAGGAAGACAGCACGACGGCTTCGACCAGAAACTGCATCAACACATCCCGCTCCAGGGCACCGATGGCAAGCCGGATGCCGATCTCCCGTGTTCTTTCCACAACCGATACCAGCATGATATTCATGATTCCGATTCCCCCGACCAAGAGACTTACCGCCGCCACGGCACCCAGCAGACCGGTAAGTACCCGGGTCGTTCCGGTCATCGTGCTGACAAGTTCTTGCATATCTCTGACATAAAAATCGTCCTCTTTGCCCATGGCAATGCGGCGACGCTCACGCATCAGCCTTTCGATATCCTGTTCGACTTTGCTGGTGGAAACGCCATCTTCTGCTGAAACATAAATTCTGTCCACATCGATATTCCCGGCGATGCGCCGCTGGATCGTGCGTAATGGGATAAGCACGAAGTCGTCCTGATCTGTTCCAAAGCTGGACTGCCCCTTGGATTTAAGGACGCCGATCACCTGGCATGAAAGCTTTTGAAGGCGAATCGTGTTGCCCAAAGGGTTCTGGCCGCCAAAGAGTTCTTTGCGCACGGTTGCACCCAGGATGCACACGCCTTTGCCTCCCCGAAGTTCACTGTCTGTGAATTGGCGCCCACTCTCAAGCTGCCAGTTGCAGGCCTGCAAATAGGCACGCGTGCTGCCGATAACCGAGGTCACCCAGTTTTCGTTTCCGTAGATTGCTTGTGTGGTTTGGGAGGCCATTGGTGCCACCGCAGCAAGTCCGGAGATTTCGCGGGCAATGGCGTCTGCATCTTCCGCCTTAAACATTTTACCGGTTGACTGGGTGCCGCCCGGACCGTGGCGATGCTGCCCAGGTCTAATTTGCAAAAGATTGGTGCCCAGTTTCGTGATATCGGAGGTCACCTGGGCCGTCGCCCCCCTGCCGAGGGTCACCATGGTGATCACGGCCGCGACTCCGATAACGATACCCAGGATGGTCAGCGATGAACGCATGAGGTTGCGCCGGATTTCCCGCAAGGCCAGTAAAATCGTTTCCTTTAACATTCGAGTCTCTTCCCGTTTTCCTCATCGGTATCGATGATCCCGTCGAAGAAGCGAATGATTCGTTTTGCATAGGCCGCCATATCGGCATCATGGGTTACCAGGACGATCGTGATGCCGTATTCACGATTGAAGGCGGCCAGCATCTCCATAACTTCACGACTGCGGGCGGAATCCAGGTTGCCGGTGGGTTCGTCGGCCAGCAGCACCTTGGGCTCAGTAACGATGGCGCGCGCGATGGCGACCCGTTGCTGCTGTCCACCTGAGAGTTCGCCGGGTGTGTGTGTTTCCCACCCTTTGAGCCCAACCGCTGCAAGGGCTCGCAAGGCGCTTGCCCGCCGCTCATTATCCGGGATGCCGCGATAGACCAAGGGGAGTTCCACGTTCTCTAAAGCCGAGGTGCGATTGAGGAGGTTGAAGCCCTGAAACACAAATCCAAGATAATGCCGGCGTAACAGCGCGCGCTGGTCGCGGGAGAGCTTTCCCACATCGACACCTTCAAAAAGGTAGGCCCCATTGCTGGGAGTATCTAAACAGCCCAGAATATTCATGCAAGTAGACTTTCCCGACCCGCTGGGCCCCATCACGGCCACGAACTCACCCTGGCCGATGTGCAAATCTATTCCCCGCAGGGCTTGCATGGCCGCGGAACCGGTGCCGTATACCTTGGTCACGCCCTGGAACTTTAAAAGGGAATGTTTGCTGATTTGCGCAGAGAATGTTGTCTTCATCGTTCAGATCTCATTGTATCGACCACGAGCGGCATCCCCGGCTCAATGTCGCCGCTCGTCATTTCGGTCATTTTGCCATCAGTGACGCCTATGCTGACAGCAATGGCGAGAAGTTTTCCATCGCGCAGCGTCCAGACGTCCTGCAGTTTGTTGTTGGCGGTCGAGTCTTTAAGCTGTTTTGACGGCGATCTGTGCCGACGTGGCAGGAGTCTACTAAATAAGCTGCTGCCTTTGGAGGGGGCCTCTTTTGCTTTAATCGGTGGGATAAAACGTAAGGCCGCATTAGGCACCAGTATCGCGTTTTCTACTTTGTTGACGGTGATGTCCGTCGTTGCCGTCATCCCCGGCCGTAAGGAAAGATCCGCGTTATCCACGTTCAGGACCGTTTTGTATGTGACAACCCCGTTCACGGTCTGAGAACCGTACCGGACCTGGGTGATCCACGCCGGGAACGTCCGACCCGGGTGGGCATCGACGCTGAAAACGGCCTCTTGTCCCTTTGTTACCTGACCCACATCAGCCTCGTCCACGTCCACATGCAGTTCCATCTGTGTCAGATCCTCGGCCAGGGTGAACAGCACCGGGGCCTGAAACGAGGCGGCCACGGTCTGGCCGGGCTCCACGTTGCGCGTAAGGACGATGCCGTTAATGGGGGAATGGATGACCGTTTTTGCCAAATCCGTCTCGTCGGCTTCGAGAGTGGCCTGGGCCTGGGACACCTGCGCTCTTGCGGTGGCCTCGGTGGCCTTGGCCCGATGCAGCGCCGCCTGAGCCGCATCCAGATCGTGCTGCGACGGCACCATGTTATTGCTCAATTCCCACACCTGCTTAAACCGCGCCAGTTCATCTTCCGTCTCTTTGACAGTGGCCTGTGACTCCAACACTTTTGCCCGGGCCGATTCCAAGGCAGCTTTTGATTGCAGAACCTTGGCTTTCGGCTTGTCGGTGTCCAGCCTCGCCAGAATCTGGCCGACTTTCACCCGGTCATTGTAATCCACTTCGACGGTCTTGATGATACCGGACAACTCGCTGCCCACATCCACCTGGTTTGTCGGTTCCAGAGCACCTGTCGCTGTGACGGTCACGGTCAGGTCTCCTTGCTGAACTTTCTGGGTCTGGTACTGCATGGAATTTGATTTTTTTGTCCCCTGCCAAACAACAGCACTTGTCACGCCCGCGATTGCCAAAAGGGCGACGATGAGCCACCGTTTCAGGTGCTTTTTGCGGTCCGAAGACTGATCAATACCAAGGGTTTGACCAATATCGAATTCCGGGTTTGTCTTCGATTTCATTGCTTCCTTTCAGTTCAGAACTTAATTAGTGTTCATTTTGGATTCGTGGATGGGCACTAATTAGTGTTGTCTGGCATCAGAGATTTCCACCCACCTCCCAGGGATTTGTACAGAACTATCAAATTCGACGTTACTGTGCCCTCGCTGACTGCTAACTGATCTTGGAGTGATAACAACGATCGCTGGGCAATCAGGACATTGCCAAACTCAATGAGTCCGGACGAATACTGTATTTGGGAAAGCTCAACAGCTCGCCGGGCAGCTGCGGTCGCTGCGGTCAGCGATTGCCTGCGACTCTGTTCCTTAGCGTAGGCAACCAGCGCGTTTTCAACCTCCTCCAGTGCTGCGAGAACAGCGGCCTCGTATTGGATCAGGGCCTGCTGCTGCAAAGCGGATTGTACTTCAATGTTGCTCCGGATGGCGCCGGCATCGAACAGAGGCCAGGCAACCGTGGCGCCGCTGCCATAGGTTCGGCTGCCGAATGCAAACAGGTTGTTCAGCGACAGGGCTTCAAGACCGATGGAGCCGAGGAGCGAAAACTTAGGATACAGATCAGACGTGGCAACACCTATCTGTGCCGTCTGTGCGGCCAAACGGCGCTCCGCTCTGCGGACATCCGGACGTCGTCGCAAGATATCGGCCGGCACGCCCACAGCCACTTCGAGAGGGGTGATTGGAATGGCTTTGCGTTCCGCCAAGGCATCTCTCAATGAACCCGGATGCTGTCCGATCAGTACGGCCAGGCGGTTCTTGGCCTGCTCAAGGCCGGTCTGCAAACCAGGTACCTGGGCCCGCGTCTGCTCGAGACTGTACCTGGCCTGTTCTACGTCCAGCTGGGTCGTCAGGCCGGCTTGACGGCGCCATCGGGTGATATTGTATGTCTCTTGCTGTGCATCAAGATTGGCTTCTGCAACCGACAGTCGGGTCTGAAATGAACGCAACTCGACATAATTTAAGGCAACTTCGGCAAGCAGGCTGACGAGCACATTCCGCAAATCTTCTGCACTCGCCTGTAGCTCGGCTCCAGCCGCTTCAACGGCACGTTTTTTGCCGCCAAACACGTCCAGCTCCCAAGCGGCATCGAAGCCTGCGGCGTAGAGTTCTCTCTCACTACCGCTGCCGGTCTCTTCACTGCTGCGGCTCGACCTGGCTGAGCCGCTGGCGTCGATGGTCGGAAAACGGCCGGCCGCGCTGATACCGCGACGAGCACGGGCCTCACGAACACGTGCGCGCGCCTCCTTAAGACCAAAATTTCCTGCAACCGCTGACTCAACCAGGTTCGTTAGTACAGGATCGCCGAGAATCGACCACCAACCGGCCAGTGTCCCTTCGTTTAGATGTTCCCCGCCCAACCCACTTTTCGCCGGGGTATGCCATGCTGCGGGCATTGGTGTGTCTGGCGGCACATAATCCGGTCCAACAACCACGCATCCGGCAAAAATGGAAAGCATCAGCGCGGCAGTTAAAAATGCCTTAAATCGGAGAGGGGCTATTTTGATAAGCAAGTTCATGGCTTCTTCACATTTCAGATGGCTGTCGCCCAAATCGTAAGCGTTTAGATTCTTAGAAATTGATCGCTTCGCCAGAGGTTTGCGGCCGAACGCTTTCAGCTGCGTTAGGTTGCAGGATCGCTTCGCTTAAGGTTTGAGGCAAGAGATCAGAAAAACAGAAGGTAATTTTTTCCTCACCTTCCAACTTTCTCATCTTCTCACCTTCTTACCTTCTCGCAAGCCTGCCTCCAACCTCCAACCTCCAACAACGTAGCGCCTGTCTCCATGCATCACAGGATAATTTTGCAGTCCCGGTCAGGAATTTTCATGACGAGGCTATTTTGCATCGGACTCCGGACGGCTGTCCCGTGAGTGTCGTTTAAAATTCCTCAGATGTTGCGACAAGGCTCTTCTCTCTTTTTGACTGAATTGCCTTGCCAATTCAATGGTTGTATCTGCCAAACGCCGCTTCATGAGACTGCGCAGTTCGTGTATTTTTTCAATTTGAAGTCGGTAGGCAGCTTCATCAAATTCAGGTGCGGATAAAAACTTCATCGCTTCTTTTCTTGCTTCGCGGAGCTGATTGTATGCATCCCGATTGTTCAGATGGACCCTTTCCACAGTTTCAAGAAACAACATGGCCTTATCCTCGGGTAATTTTGACGCAAATTCTTGCACGGACTTTTGACCAAAGTGTTCTACATGGAAGCGATGCGACACATCGCCAATGACAACACCGACAAGCAAAACATTGAGGAGAAGTGAACTGAAAATCATAATTTTCATCTTTTTGCTCATAGTACATCTCCTTCATAATTTAGAACATCTTCCAAGTTGGTTTCGTATTGTTCGGCCAAAGCGTATCCCGATGGATTTGAAATACCTATTGTAAATCCGATGATCAAAGTAAAAATGAGCGCAGCAGAAACCGCCGCAAGTGCACGCCTGGACAAACTGAATTCGGAAAGCACCTCCGCGAAGAACACGCCAAGCTTGCGTTGCATTTTTTTCTTTTTGGGCAAAGCGGCGGCGACAATTCGTTCTGCCAGGTATCTGCTCGGTTCTTCATATTTCCGTGTTTTGAGAACCCCTTCAAAACGTTCCTCTTCTTGCGCTAATTTTTTAAGTTCAAAAGAATTATTCAGTGCCTTCAGCCCCGACGATCTTATCTCTTTTGGCCAACACCGAACATCAGCGCCATACATAAGCAGTTTTTCCTTGAACTGTTCAAAGTTCATTGGCATCGTGGACCTCCGCCAAGATATCGTTTGACTTTGGACTTCAATGTCGTTTTGGCACGCATGACGAGAGATTGCAGAGCTTTCACCTTCACGCCAATGATTTGGGCCGCCTCATTATTGCTTAATCCTTCATAAAAGCATAGGTTAACCGCCAACTGCTGTCTTTCCGGCAATTCTTGTATTAATCGCTCCAATACAGCTTGTTTTTGATACACATCGAACAAGACGTCCGACCCGGGATTCTCGTCTGCAAACTCTATGTCTGCGGGTAAGTTTACCAACTTTTTCTTCTTGCGGTGATCAAAACACAGGTTTATGACTACCCGATAAAACCAGGTGGTGAATTTGGCTCGTTTACCGGGGTCCCAAAGATTCGGCCTGTCCCATAGTTTTAGAAACGCTTCCTGCACAATGTCCTCGGCATCGTCCTTGCTGGAAACAAGGCGATAGGCAATACGATAGAATCGATTAGAGTGACGATCTACAATTGTAGCAAAAGCTTCATGACTTCCCTCCTGTATCCGGCAGAGCAGGGATTCGTCATCCAGATGCAAGAGCTTTACGTCCATATTCACTGATATCTGCCTTCCGCCATGGTCTGATGAAAAAGCATCTTTTTGTCTGCCGGCACCTGAGCCGGCAATTCCTGCCGTGAGTATCCGTTACGCCGTCGGTCTTAGTAAAATGCGTAAGCCGCGGACCACACGTCCAGCATAACAAATCAGTGCCGATATGGTCATTCTTTTTCTTGTGATTGTTTCCAAGGGTCCCAAGCATGCTTATATGTACTAATACGAACGAAAATTGAAAAGTCTTCGATCTTTTTTTCTTTAATTATACCAAACCATCGCCATGTATAATCAATCTGACGGGTAGAACAGTAAAGGGATAGGACAACACCTATTACAATAAAGAAAAAAGCATGTGAACAAATGGGTATAAGGAATGGGTACCTTCGAAATGAAATTCAGGAAAGCGACTGTTAGGGATTATCTAAGACTGGAGATCGTATGTCAAATTATTATGATCTTTGGAAAAGCGGGAAGGGTCTAAAAAGGGTTAGGGGGTGATATATTTTCCGGAACACTCGGTCATTCGATACACCGATATGTTTGAGCGTCGACTTTGATAACTTGCAACGAATGCAACTGTCTGAGTTGACAAAGATTTCGACGATACCTTTTGGCTATTACCAAGCCTGTCATTTGAAATCTTCAAGGATACAAAAAATCTTTATGAACAGCCCCCCAATTCAAATTTAATGCCTTAAATAAATATCCCTATAACCCTTTCCTGATAGATACGTTTTGTATATCACATAAATTCAATGGGTTGATAGTCGTACTTCATAGCAAAAATCTGGTGTCTGTTGAAGATTTTGTTTTCCAACCTCAAACAGCAGTGGGATAGCTCGGGCACACGGTAGAATATGACAAGTATTTCAAATCATGACGCTTACGTTTTCAGGTATCTGCATCGCAAGGTGTGTTGACTATATATCTAAATTAAAACTCCACCGTTTTGCCGGTGGGGTTTTGAATTTGTACACAAGAGGCCCTATTGCAACTGATAGACCGCGCTATCCTTGCCAAAATTGATGATAAGAGGCGTCTGGGCATGCCCCAGCTTATTGGATATATCCATTGTTGTTTGTTTTGAGTACTCTCCGAGCTCCGTCAGGCTCACCGTCCGATCCTGATTACTATCTGCCTCCTTCCTGTTATTCAATCCGTCAAGAAG
>JAQBHK010000334.1:0-7590 GCA_032127815.1 Desulfobacterales bacterium | reverse complement strand
GGTTACGCCTGCAAAGGGGCCGGATACCACCAGCACCTTGTTCCCTTTTCTAAAACGGGTTCCGGTTGAGACCGAATGATCCGTCTGGACCATAATCTGTAAAGATTCCACTGTGTCCAGAGGTACTGGAACAGGGCCCTCTTTGCTGCCGATTAAACGAACGGCGCCGGCTGTTTTTACAATGTCAATATGCTCATTGGGGCTAAGGTCAGTTTTCACAAACAGGTAGCCGGGGAAAAGCGGTACCTTGATCATCGCTTTACGATCGCGGCGCTTACTGCGGACCTGAATTTTCGGGAGAAAAACCTCTATAGATTTTTTAAACAGGCCTTCGTGGACAACATTTTCGAACCTGCTTTTGGTATGCAGCACATACCAGGAATATGTCAGTTTTTCTATTGTCATTTGATTTGTCATTGCTTTGATAAATAAGGGTTTTCAAGTCTGTGTCCCATTAAACTGTGGGCAAATTCTCCAATTCCGTAAAGGCTGACGACAAACATATATTCGCGGTCATTACCCTCATGGGTGTAATTTGCCTCCAGTGCCCAGCACTGTAACTTGTACAGGAATCCAAAATTCTTTCTAATATCCTTTCCGTCATGTAAATTGCGTTCGTAATCGATGTACGTCGTGAATTTTTCAGTTATTACAATGCTCAGATCATAAAATATCGAATCGCTTGAGCTGTGTCTGTAGCGGCGTTCGACAAACAAACTGTCCCCGCGCTTATCCCATATATTTCCGGCAACATTGTAAGATTCCCAGAAGCCGTTGTACTGGGAACGGGTGGCATCGACATGCATTTTATAATAACTCTCCGGGGTAAGATCGATTTCCCCGAATATCGCAGAAAAAGGCTTTTTTTTATCCTTATCCTCTTTGGCTTCATTGATGTCATAACTTTGCTCAAGATAGAAACGCAAGAACTGATTATAAGAATAATCGGGCGGCTGGTCATTTTCAGTCTCAGGAGACTGCCGCTCATTGCCGGTTTCAGGAAGTTTCCGGCTACTTTCATCTTCATTAAGCTGCCGGCCATTATCAGCTTCAGTGGGCATGCCGGTTTCTTTTTTTTGAATTAAAGATTTTGCAGTCAACGTGTTTGTAAGCGAATACGTGAGCAGTCTCTCTTTATTAATATTGTCAATGGAATCAAAACCGGGATATTTGTTCTGATCTTTATGGGGTATATAAGAATATACGATCTGGGGTCTCACCGCATGCTTGATTTTTTCGGTATTTTCTCCCATCCCGCTGTATATTTTATAGATGTCCGAAGATAAATCTATCCTAAAGTCATACATTTCCCTGGACAGGTTTTCTTCTTTTGTCTGCTCTCTGTATTCGTATTTATCAAAATGGTAAATAGTCTCCCTAAGTCCCAAGGAGGGTTCGATGCTAAAATAGCTTTTATACTTGTATGGCAGATATAATCTTGGATAGGCGTCCAGCCGATGGGCTCTTTGGCCCTCGTCTCTGTAAAAGTATGTGTATTCAGAATCGAGATCATAATAAAAAGGGGATTTTAAGACAGGTTGTTTGGATGCATTGAATTCTATAAACGGCAGTTTCTGTAAGATTGTGGACATGGTGTCACCCTGGCGCCTGTTGATGACATCATCATACCAGCGAAACTCACCGTTTAGGCTGTATTGAGACCAGCTTCGATTCAAGTTAAGCCGGTTGGTTCTGACGACATCGTCATATGCATCAAGTTCTCTGCCAAAGGTTTTTGTAAAATATTCATTGGTTTCTTCAAATCCCGTATAGCCGGGTTCGAATTCTTTAAGATAATCCTGATCGCTGACAAAGTCTATATCAAGTTTGGCAGAGAATGCAAAGGGCAACAGCTTATCATGCTTCATTCTGAACCAGTAACGGTCGGAGTTGGGGCGTCGTACATTATCACCGAAATAACCCCAGTCTTCATTCGCCTCCTGATTACTGTCATCGGCATTCAAATCAGGATCGTTGTCGACTTTTTTGTCATTCAAATAATCGTACATGAGGGTCCCTTTAGAATTTTCGTCCAGAACATAACGGTATTCCATGCCGATTTTATTTCCGCGACGTCCCATGTGGTGCAGATAGAAAGTTGCATCTTGGCTGTCGTCTATGGCCAGGTAAAAAGGTTGGTTATATTCTTCCCATCTTCGATCTGAATATCCGATTTGAGGCGGCAGCAGACCGGTCTGGCGCTTTTGCTTGACCGGGAACATCAGCCAGGGCGAATACATCACGGGTACGCTTCGGGCCCACAGCGTTGCGTGAGTGGCATAACCATAGCCTTCTATGGTGACTTTAACATTTTCACCGGTAATTTTCCAGGCCGGCCGATCGCCGTCGCATGTTGTCAAGCAGCCTTTGTCGGTGGTATATGAACCCGGTCCTACTTTATTGATTTTGTCGCCTCGTATATAGTAATGGTTGGCTTTAAGAAATATAGTTCCATTATAAACCGTTCCGGTGTCGGTCTCAAGATCCATTTCCATTCTGTTGCCGATTAAAACATCATCGCCCACGGTCATAATCGCATGGCCGACAGCCAGTACCTTACTGGTTTTTTGATCGAAACGTGCAAAGTCAGCCGTAAGGTTTTTGCCATTTTGGGTTATGGCTACATTGCCTTTGGCAATATATTGATCCAATTTTTTGTCGTAGCTTATTTCGTCAGCACTAATATGCCACGGTTCATTGGGGTTATCTTTTAACGACTGAAAACCTGGATTTGACAAGACGTAGTCAGGCATACCAAATAAAAGGAATAAAATAATAATAAAAAACCGCGCAATGGTGTTATGGATATTGCCAAGCTTGAAATCGCTCGAACTTGTTACAGGGCAGGGTGTGAAGTAGCAAAAGGGCATGAGATATAGCTTCCGTTCCACTTATATCTAATAACATCTTGAATGTGATTAAAATATTCAGTATAAAACTATTTAATTGGAAAATGTCAAGATGTACTTAGGGTAATATTTGCTTTCAAAAGATGGCAAGTTAATGTATTGAATAATTGCCGTAGACAATCACTTTTATTTTCAAAAGACTAACACGTCACTTTTTTTGTTTATTTGCCGGCTATTCAAATAAACGCAATTAGAGTGTTATGACAAAGAGTATACTTTTAACCAACGATGACGGTATATATGCTGAAGGCCTGTGGGCGCTTTATAAAAGATTTGCCCCGCAGTATGCAGTCACCGTAGTGGCTCCTGACAGAGAGCGGAGTGCCGTAGGGCATGGGATAACACTTTATAATCCGCTTCGAAAAACTAAGATTGAGGTCGGTGACGGGCTTTGCGGATATGCTGTCAGTGGAACACCGGTCGACTGCATCAAAATGGGATTGATGAAAATCCTCGATAAAAGGCCGGATCTGGTAATCTCAGGAATCAATCTGGGGGCCAACGTGGGGATTAATATCAACTATTCCGGCACCGTTGCTGCCGCCAGGGAAGCAGCCATATACAAAGTGCCGGCAATTGCTGTCTCGGTAAAAGGAGACGATCTTATTAAATACGATGAAGTCGCTCATTTTATTGCGCATCTGGCCGAAAATGTGTTTAAAAAAGGGCTCCCTTCAGGAACCATTCTTAATGTAAATATCCCTGATATCCCCATGAAAGAAGTTGCCGGCATCCGCATAAGCAGGCAGGCAATCGAGCTGTATACCGAATATTTAGAAAAAAGGGTCGATCCCCGCAACCGCACGTATTACTGGCATGGACACGTTCCTAAAACTTCTTCTGATAATCCCGATGCTGATGCTGTCGCTCTGGACAGAAATTATATCTCCATTACTCCGATAAAGTGCGATATGACAGATTACAGCCTGCTGGAGGAATTAAAGGGGTGGGAGATAGGTGAGAAAAAATCGCAATCTTAATACAAGGCAACCAAAATTATGAATTGATGAACGCAAAAAATATCGAATTAATATAGTATTTTGTTGAATTTTATGTCGATATACTCGCTTGCTATATTACCAAACACTAAACACAAAATACTCTCGTACAAAAGTCGCTTTTCTTGATTTTTTACGAGACTATCAAGGATTACGGTATGAAAAAACAATTTGTAAATGATCTTAAGCCCGGAGATATTGTTAATGATATCTTTGTGATATCTGAAAAAGCCGTTGCTCAGAAAAAAGATGGAAACAATTATTTAAATGTTGTCCTTTCTGATAAAACCGGTAGCATTAAAGGTGTGGTGTGGGACAATGTAGGTCGTATCGTCAGCGGTCCGGCCTCCGGTGATGTCGTACGTATCCAGGCCAGTGTTAATGAATACAGGGGCGTCGCCCAACTTGTCATCAAAAATATGGAGGCCTGTTCTGCCGAAGTGTTTGATCCGGCAGTATTTTTACCAGCAACCCGGCTTAATACCGACAGCATGCTTCAGCGGCTATTAACAGTTACGGCTTCTTTTAAAGACGATTATTTAAAGGCGCTTTTAGATGCGTTTTGGAGCGACAAGGAGTTTGTCCGCAAATTCAAAACCGCACCTGCAGCCAAAAAGATGCACCATGCTTATATCGGCGGTCTGCTGGAGCATACCTTGTCAATGGCAACTTTGGCAGACAAAATTGCCGGGCATTACAGCGAAATTGACAGGGATTTGCTGATAGCCGGCGCCATCCTTCATGACATCGGCAAGACGAGAGAACTGGAATATGAACTCAAGATAGACTATTCCGACGAAGGTCGATTCTTAAGCCATATCGTTATCGGCTTGGAGATGATCGAAGAGAAACTGGGCCAAATCGAGGATTTTCCTCAAGAGCAGAAGCTTTTACTAAAACACCTGATTGTGAGCCACCATGGAACCCAGGAATTCGGATCACCCGAGCCGCCCAAAACAATCGAGGCTGTTTTGCTCAACTATATTGACGAGATGGACTCCAAGGTTAAGGGTGTGCGTGATTTTATCGCCATGCAAGATTCAAATGAGACCTGGACATCCTTTCACAGGCTTTTAGGTCGTCATTTTTACATGGGGAAAAGGGATAAAGAGCCAACCTAGTTTAATTTGCTGGAATTGGAGTAATGAAAAAATATGTTTATCACGCTTGAGGGTATTGAAGGCTCAGGGAAAACGACCCAGGTTAGATCTATGGTTGAATTTCTGCAAAGCAAGGGACATGCATGTGCGGCCACAAGGGAACCGGGGGGGACCAGGGTCGGGAAGAAGATACGGGCGCTTCTGCTGGATCCTGACAGCAGCGATATGGATCCCATGGCGGAACTCCTTTTGTACACCGCTGATCGTGTTCAGCATGTTAAACAATTCATTATGCCTTTACTGTCGGCAGGTAAAATTGTACTGTGTGATCGCTATTATGACGCTACCGTCGTTTATCAGGGTTATGCCAGAGGAGTCGATATCGGGTTAATCCGCAGCTTACACAAACTGATACTAAAAGACTTAAAGCCTGATATAACCATCCTGCTTGATCTGCCCCCTGCAAAGGGTCTTGCCCGTGCCTGGGAACAGATTAACAACGGTAGCAGGACAGGTATTGAAAGCCGGTTTGAAAAAGAGACCCTGGCATTTCATGAAAAGGTAAGATCTGGCTATCTTGAGCTTGCACGCCTGGAGCCAAAGAGATTTCGCGTGATAGATGCCTCCAAGAGTGAAAGCCAGGTTCAAAAGGAGATTTTTGGTATATTATCTTCTTTTCTGATGCATCATTAGTTCCTTAGTTGTATTTTTTTACTTTTTGTGGCCCAAAATTTATAACATCATATATACCCTCTTTGGTTCCGGTTTGTCCGGGCTGGGGTTTAGATCAACAAAATACGGAATGTTGAAAAGATGAGCTATTCTATTCTGGACACTATAGGCAACACACCGCTGGTTGAAATTAAAAGTCTCAATCCAAATCCGAAAGTGAGAATTCTGGCAAAGCTTGAGTATTTTAATCCAGGTGGTTCGATCAAGGATCGGATCGCCCTTTCCATGATTGCGGCCGGTGAAAAATCCGGTGAGCTGACACCTGAAAAAACAGTGATCGAAGCCACCAGCGGGAATACGGGTATCGGCCTTGCGATGGTATGTGGGGTTAAGGGCTACAAACTGCTGTTGACGATGTCAGAGGCAGCAAGTGTTGAACGGCAGAAGATTTTGAAGGCCCGCGGCGCCGAGATTTTACTCACGCCCGGTCATCTTGGGACCGACGGTGCCATCGAAGAGGTTTATAATCTGGCCCGGGAAAATCCCGGGTCCTATTTCATGGCCGACCAATTCAACAACGCCGCCAACTGGAAGGCGCACTATTACGGAACAGCCCAGGAAATCTGGGAACAGACGGACGGCAAGGTTACCATGGTCGTTGCCACTCTGGGTACCAGCGGGACTGTTATGGGCATTTCAAGACGGCTGAAAGAACATAATCCCGCTATCAGAATCGTTGCTGTTGAGCCTTACCTCGGCCACAAAATTCAGGGCCTAAAAAACATGAAGGAAGCTTATCGTCCCGAAATTTTTGATAAGAAGCGCCTTGATGCTATAATAAATATTGATGATGAAGAAGCCTTTGAAATGACGAGGCGCCTTGCCAAAGAAGAAGGCCTCTTTGTAGGCATGAGCAGCGGAGCCGCCATGGTGATTGCTTGTAAGCAGGCGGAAACCTTACCGGAAGGTACAATTGTGGTGATATTGCCGGACGGTGGGGAACGTTACCTCAGCACATCGCTTTTTGCAGTGCGCGAAAAGGTCGATCTGCAACTGTTCAATACCATGAGCCGCAGCAAGGAGTCTTTTGAACCGCTGCATGAGGGAAAAGTCTCCATGTTTTCATGCGGACCCACAGCGCATGCACGCATGCACGTGAGCGAATGCCGGCGTTTTGTTTTTTCAGACCTTTTGAGCAGCTACCTTGAATATAGGGGATATGCGGTAACACATGTCATCAATATTACCGATCTGGATGATAAAACTATTGACGGTTCTGAAAAAGCAGGACTGGACATAGGTGAATTTACCGCAAAGAATATCGACGACTTTAAGAAGGATATGGATGCCCTGGGAATCAAGCCTGCGCAATACCCTCTGGCGAGCCAGCATGTTGATGACATGGTCCTGCTGGCCGCAAAACTGATAAAAAAAGGGTTTGCCTACGAAAAGCTTCGCAGCCTGTATTTTGACATTTCCCGGTTTCCGGATTACGGCAAGCTGTCCGGTATAGATATTGATAAAATAAGGCTGGGTGCCACGGTAGATCTGGATGAATATGAAAAGGACAATCCCAGAGATTTCACGCTGTTGAAAAGATCGAGACTTTCCGAGTTGAAAAGGGGGATATACACCAAGACCGACTGGGGCAATGTACGTCCTTCATGGCACATTCAGGGTGTGGCGATGGCGATGAAGTACCTCGGAGAAAGCTATGATATTCACACCAGCAGCCGGGAGCTTGTATTTCCTCACAACGAAAATGAGATAGCAATTGCCGGTGCCGCGACCGGAAAGCCGCTATCCAAGTATTGGGTCCATTGCGATCGCGTCCTGGTTGAGGGCAAAAAAGTAGATGAACATGGAAGTGGACTGACTCTCAGCGATTTGGCGAGCTTCGGATATTCCAAC
>JAQBHK010000333.1:0-4576 GCA_032127815.1 Desulfobacterales bacterium | reverse complement strand
TATAAATTTTTTGATTCGCTCGCATTCCCCGCAGCCCCGCTGAGCGGGATTTCCGCTTCGCTCCATCAAGCTAGCTTGCAGGGAACGTTCTGCCGTACGGCAGTGCTTCGCAGCGACTGTAAGGAATTCTGTCTATTTTTTTGATTCGCTCGCTAACCCCGCAGCAAGCTGCGGGGTTAGCGCTCACTGTGCAGTTCAAACTCCCTCGCATACCCCAAAAATATGTAAAACTTTTCACATTGTGAAATAAATGTAACAATTTTTGAAAAATGTTCTATTTGATATTACAGCATCGTGCTCATGGCGAACAATATAACCAATTGATAATATAATATATAACTCATCATGATAACATTTGGCCCGACTTTTGCTTATGTTCTTTGGCAAAACCAAATCGTTTGTAAAGAACCAACACAGTGATGCGATTGATAAAAAAGATATTCCGAATTTTTTAAATCTCTTTATGATGTAAAAAATTGGAGGAACTAATGAGGCCTAAAAACATCGGATTTGTTTCAACGCGTTTTGCAGGTACTGACGGTGTCTCACTAGAAGCGAGTAAGTGGGCGCAAGTTTTTGAAGAAAATGATTTCCGCTGTTTCTGGTTTGCCGGCCAACTGGATCGTGATCCCCAAAAGAGCTTCCTTGTCCCCGAAGCTCATTTTAAGCACGCCCAAAACCAATGGATTAATGATCAGGTTTTGGGTAAAAAAGGACGCAAACCTTCTGTAACTGATTTAATTCATGCCTTAAGATCGCTATTGAAAGTTCAGCTCCATTGTTTTATCGACCAGTTCCAAATTGATCTTTTAATTGCCGAAAATGCACTTACCATACCAATCCAAATCCCTTTGGGACTGGCGTTATCCGAAGTAATTGCTGAAACCCAGATCCCCACGATTGCCCACCATCATGATTTCTGCTGGGAAAGAGACCGTTTTGCAGTTAATGCTGTGAACGATTACCTGCGAATGGCCTTTCCTTCTAATTTGCCGAACATTAAGCATGTGGTTATTAATTCAGAAGCCCAAGAACAGTTGGCTCTACGAACCGGAATTTCATCGATCATTATCCCTAATGTTGTGGACTTTGAGAATCCACCTGTAACGGATGCAAAAAGGGCTGCAGCATTCCGGAAATCCATTGGTTTGAAACCCGACGATAAAATGATTTTACAACCCACACGGGTTATTCGCCGAAAAGGTATTGAGCAAGCTATTGAACTGGTGAAGGAACTGAAAGATCCTCGTTATAAATTAGTTGTCTCTCATGAAGCCGGTGACGAGGGATTTGAATACGCCGAATGGCTTAAAGAATATGCATTAGAACACCAAGTAGATCTTCGCATGATAACAACAAAGATTGAAGATCCCTTTAATAATAACGGAAAATATCAAACAAACTATTCTTTATGGGATATTTATCCTCATGCTGACTTTGTTACATACCCCAGTCTTTGCGAAGGATTCGGCAATGCCTTTCTTGAAGCCATCTACTTTAAAAAGCCATTATTGGTAAATCGATATTCGACATTTGTTAGGGATATAGAACCCAAGGGCTTTGACCTGGCAGTCATGGATGGATTCCTCTCTAAAACAACAGTTCAAAAGGTAAGAGAAATCTTGGAATCACGGGAGCGACGGGAAAGAATGGTAAATAACAACTATGAAATTGCACGGCGATACTATTCCTATTCCATGCTTCGCAGGCATTTTGGAACTATTATCAATGATTTCTTGGGTGAGTCTGAACAGCAGCAACGATCCAACAAATTAGCAGATCAAAGACATGTTATCTATTTAAACAGCGATCCGTTCTCGGCTCAGTATGACCAATGGAACGATGAAATCGCAAGATCTCTGCCCAATTAATAGTTAGTGTGATAAAGGAGATACAGCTTCTCGGTTGTTGTGGTGTCAACAAAGGAGGTTGAAAATGAGAAAGCATGAACTTTTTCCTACTTATCAAGATTTTTTTGAATACTATGGGAACACCGAAATTCTACGTATCCGTAATCAAAAGGGTACATCAGCCAGGCAAGATTGGCTTGTTTTTGATTCTGTAGAAGAAGCTATGGAATACTTCAATACAAGCTGTGGTGAGTTCATAGGGTATTATCAGTAGCTTAATGGAGAAACGACATGTTAATTGGTATAATTGCAGGCATTACACTTCTTTATATTACTGTTGTGGTTGCCTACGTGTATCTAATGTCCGAAATGCCCGACATACCGGATTGGGAAAAAATGGGCTGGGGAAAAGCCGGGTCGCCGACCACAGGATGTGTTTTGATCAAAACCATAAATGACGGTTGATACACGTTCAAGCTTCGTCTACGTCCCGTGCTTATTCATAGATACAGAGTTTAAGGCTCTGCCTTTCTTTTTTATAACATATCTTGGGTTCCGGCCCCTGGATAGGAAATGCAAGATTGCTACCTTGAGCCTACTAAAAATCAAACCCAATAATATTTGCGATTGCCTTACGTAATCTTCAATGATATTGATTTGATAGTGCCTATTGGTATAGGCAGGCAATCTGCGTCTTTTGCAATCCGTGTTTGGTTCAATATATTGTGTTTTCAGAATAAGAGACAAACAGCATGGCATTTAAAAAGCTTCTGAAACTATGGCACGGTAAAGAAAAATATGATGGCCCTGAAAAACGCAAATTCGCCAGAGTAGTCTATCCATCCTCCCAAAGACCCATTTTAGAAATCAAAGAACATAAGTTGGAAGTTGTTGATATTTCCGAAGAGGGATTGAAATTAGTAAATCCTATACTAAAAGAGTTTGGGGGGAAAGTGTATGGAACGATAGCGCTTTTAAGTGGAAAATCAATGGGTATATCTGGAAAAATCGTATGGCAGGCTGAAGGCACATTCGGCTTTCTTACAACTCGTATACCAAAGTCTACTATAATTGAAGAAATACGCACTCTTTTGCGAGCAATAGGCTCAAGCGAACCTGACTGAATCTGCTATAAAGACATCATGGCCGGCAGACGTTGGTGCAGGCAATGAATTTTCTACGGTACAGATATGAACGATATACAGCTATACAATCTTATTCCTATGGATTCTCCACAGGCTGTGCTCGACGAAGTAATAGCAATATACGATCTGATTTCGCCAGATTTAGATACCGCTCCGGTCACCGCGGCCTTTAACACGACCGTCTCTTTGTACAAGGGAAAATTTCCGGGTTACCGCTCTTGCAACACCGAGTACCATGATCTACGTCATACTACCGACACCTTTCTGGCCATGGCACGTCTGATTCATGGTGCCATATTGGACGGCGAAATCTTTACGGATCGCCTCATAACCTTGGGATTGATCACTGCCCTTTTACATGATACGGGATATATTCAAAAAAAACACGACAAGGATGGAACGGGGTCGAAGTACACCGCCAATCATGTTCAGCGCAGTATGGACTTTTTAGAACGCCATGGTTCAGAACTCGGGCTGTCCCATGAGGAAATAACCGAAGGTCGAGCAATAATTCTATGCACCGATCTTGCTGTAGATATATCCACCATCATATTTACATCTGCCAAAGTTGAGCTGCTTGGGAAAAAACTAGGCTCAGCGGATCTCTTGGCTCAGATGGCAGACCGGACATATTTAGAAAAACTTTTGTTCCTATACTATGAGTTCAAAGAGGCCGGAATTGGAGATTACCAAGACGAGGTGGATCTTCTTCGAAAGACTTTAGCGTTTTATGACTTCATATCCCAGCGTCTTAAAACAACGCTCGCTGAGACCGACCGGTTTATGACTCCACATTTCACCTCTAGGTGGAAAATTGATGCGAATCTGTATCATGTGGCGATCGCAAAGCAGAGAAGTTACCTGAAGCAGATTCTGGAAATGCAAGATTCCGATCCCCGCAACCATTTGAGGCGTGGTGGTATCGTCGATAAAATACGAAGGGAATATTGAGGAACAAGCTATCCGTGTCTTTTCTTAAAATATCATATGTTAAGGCCTGTTCAAATCAAAGTTGATGGTTTCTTGAGGCCTCACAATTTCAACCCCTCAAAATTTCAAGATTCCCAAACGAAATTATCTATGATATTGATTAGAAAACATCCATACCATATTTGATGATTCAAGTATTAATTGTTACAGGCATCCATGTAGATACAGGGGGGTTTTTGATATGTCAAAGTACTATATTGTTGGTGGTCTTTTATGCATCGGTGGGCTGGTAATGATCGGCTTTCAAGCTATATCATCGATGATGACTCCAGGTGAAATAGTTTGGAAGAGTTTAAGCATTGCCGGCATTGTTGACGCAGAACATCTTAAATTTATTGACAGCATTTCATGGTATAGCATAAAAAAAATCATAAATTATATCGTAACAATGCCTTTGTATATTTTGTTGCTTTGTGTAGGTGGCCTATCCTTTGTCGTTGGTGGTCTTGTCGATAAATAACTCAACTTTCGGGATTCGTCCCCAGATCGAGCGAAAAGGATAATTTGATGGCGATTTGCGAGATCATCAATTAAAAATATCTTGCTGAAGATGTCAGAATATGGCAAATTGTTTGTGGTGGGACGGTGACC
>JAQBHK010000332.1:0-5902 GCA_032127815.1 Desulfobacterales bacterium | reverse complement strand
GAGCGTTTCGCTTGAAGAGCACTTCGTTTGAAGAGCACTTCGTTTGAGGAGCGGTCTGGCGGCCTTGAGGGGTATTGATAAAAAGATTTTTCCCCCTTAAGCGAAGCGATCCTAAAGCGTATCGCTCCTCAAGCATAGCGCTCCTTTTTAATATGACAAATGACTTTTGCATGTAAGAATCTTAGTGTCTTAGTGCCTTTGTGGCTGAACTATTACAGTTAAGGGGCTTGTTTATGGCTTTGATGCCGGAAAAAAAGAGCGAGCGGATAAAAATGTTTATTCTGATTTTAGGCGCGGTGGTGTTTGTGATTACAGGATATTTTCAGTTCATACATAAAAAGCCCGCCGCGGTTAGGGCCCGAACCACATCCGGCACGCCTCTTAGCCAACTTCAAGTTCCCGAGGTTAAAATAGGAATACCGCAAACTATTCCAAGAGCTCAGCCGGCTGCGGAAGTATCCACGCCGGCGTTTATCCGCGACATTTTTGCACCTTTAAAAACGAACTTGGCAGAAAAAAGGCCGGCCGAGCAGCAGCGGTTGGCTATACCGTTGTCTGCTATGGAACTTAAAGGCACGATTGTCGGCCGTGGAAAACCGCTGGCAATTATTAATGATCAATTCGTCGGTAAAGGCGATTGGATCGGTGAATACCAGGTGATTCGTATCAACAACAAAGCAGTTCTGTTAGATTCGGGGCATAATCAAATAGAATTGGAGATGGTAAAAAATGAATAGCAAGAGAGTCTTTTTGGTCAGCTTGTTAATGGCTTTCGGGATTTTCAGCGGCCCGGTTCCGGCACAACCTACTGTCAAAAACGACGTTCAGGATGCCGTCCCTTCCGATGCTGAATTGTCCGCAACCAAGCCGGCACAATTGGAAGATTCCGAGGGTGGAAATGAGACGAAGGCGCCCAGGATTTTCATCCCCCCGGCGGAGAACGATCTGCTGAGCCTTAATTTCCGCGAAATCGATATCCGGGGACTTATTTCAGCCCTGGCCATGCAGCGTGAAATAAACGTCGTGATGTCCCAAGATGTATCCGGTAAGGTTTCCGTGCATCTTTATAAGGTGACCCTGGAGGAAGCCCTGGTGGCCATCACCATGGCGGGCGGATTTGCCTATCAGAAATACAAAGACCTGTATTATATTTATAAGCCGCCTAAAGCCAAAGATCCGCAGCAGGCAAAGCTTAAAATGTGGATCTATAAGCTCAAATACATCAAAGTTGAAAAGGTCCAGGAGATTCTGGAGGCCTTTCCGGAAATGGGCCTGATTAAAATTCATGAGCCGTCCAGGACCGTCATCGTTCAAGATACACCGGAGAATATAGAAAAGCTCGAACGCCTTATCAGTCATCTGGATGCAGCCCCTAAACAGGTGCTTATCGAAGCCAAAATTCTGGAAATTACCCTGACCGATGATATGAGCCTGGGAGTGAACTGGGCAAAGCTCTTAGGTGATGTCAGCATAGGGACCAAAGGGTTTGGTAGCGCTGTAATACCCCCAAACGTAGCAATTTCACCGGTGCCCACCACCAACATCGCCGGGGTTTTTGGAAACGTCATTACCGCTACCGGTACCACCAAACAGTTTGCGGCCGCCGTGGATGCCCTGCAAGCCATAACCAAGATAAACACACTCTCTACGCCCAAGATACTGGCTATTCACGGTGAAGAAGCGCGGGTGCAGGTGGGCGGCCAACAGGGATATAAAGTCACTACGACGATCAATACCGTCACCACCGAAACGATTGAGTTTATCGATACCGGCACCATTCTGGAGATTACCCCTTATATTAATGAGGAAGGATTCATACTGCTCAAGGTGCATCCCAATGTTAGTTCAGCCGTGATTTCGGTAACAGGAATTCCGGTCACTACAACTACCGACGTTACCACGTGGCTGTTAGCTAAAGACAGAGAGACCGCTTTTATCGGCGGTCTGATCCGGGATACCAAAACCCGCACAAAGAATATGATCCCGTGTTTGGGCAGTATCCCCACAATCGGAGTGCTTTTCGGGAAAACCCAGAACACAATCGATAAGACGGAACTGGTTATATTGATTACCACACGGATCGTGGACACCGAGGAAAAGCAAGAGAACCTGGAAACCCGGGACAGGATCAGGGATATGGAAGAAAAAATCAAAAAGGATGTAGAGCAACCCCATAAAGACTTTTTTGAATAGGAGCAACAGTTCAACCACAAAGATACAAAGAAGGATTAGATGACGTTCAATGTAACAACAGAGGAAAAGCCGGCACAGCGCCCCCGCGTACTGGTGGTGGATGATGAAAAAGTCACCCGGCGGGCACTGGAGCTTATTTTAGGCTCGGAGTTTGATGTCACAGCTCTGGAAAACGGCAACAAAGCGGTCGATCATATCCGGCAGGATATGGATGTTGACGTCGTCTCCCTGGATCTGAATATGCCCGGGATGTCGGGTATTGAAACCCTCAAAGTGATTAAACAACTTAGCCCGGCGATCGAGGTTTTGCTCGTTACAGCTTTCCAGGATATCGAATCGGCAAAACAGGCTCTGAAATTAGGGGCTTATGAGTACATTGAAAAACCGATCAACAACGATGCTTACCGTCAATCGATTCGCCAGGGCGTCCGGCGCAGACAGAAGACGCTGGCGTCGGAAAAAGCTCAACAGCAGCTTGAAGTCGTCAAAGCCCAGTTGGTGCATTCGGAAAAACTATCCGCTATCGGCGAACTGCTGGCCGGGGTCGTGCATGAAATCAACAACCCTTTAGCAGGTATTCTGGGCTACTCAGAACTTCTCCTCCTCCAGAAACCGTCTCCTGAAAAAACTCATAAATACATAAAAAATATACAACAATCTGCCGTTCTATGCCAGAAGATCGTTCAAAAGCTGCTGGCCTTTTCCAGAAAACAGAAACCAAAACAAGCATACGTGCAGGTAATAGACATTGTGGAAAGCACCCTTGAACTTGTGGAGCATGAAATCAAGAAAAATGCTGTTCAGGTAGTCAAACAATTCGCCGAGAATATGCCGTGTACCAACGCAGATTTCTATCAGCTTCAACAGGTGTTTATAAATATCATCAATAACGCTGTTCAAGCGATGAAGCAGCAAACCCGGTTAGGCACCTTAACGCTTAAAAGTGAATTCGATGAGCAATCGATTCGTATAAGTATTTATGACAGCGGTCCGGGGATACCCAGGGAAAATCTCCAGAAAATCTTTGAGCCTTTTTTCACGACCAAGCCGGAAGGCAAAGGCACCGGTCTCGGTCTGAGTATTTGTAATGAAATTATCCGGGAACATGGAGGGAATCTCTACGTCTCCAGTGAACTGGGAAACGGTACGCGTTTTTTGATTGAGCTTCCGATTACAGCGCCGGACAAGCCGTCGCCCACAGTAGCACCAACCGATAAAGTGCAGCAGATGCCGGGTTCCAAAAAGATCCTGGTGATCGACGAAAAAGAGACCGGATACGATCTTTTAGAGAACATGATCTGTGCTTTGGAACATCAGGTGGATGTTGCCCATGATGCTTTTTCGGCTAAACTAAAATTAGAAAACAAAAATTATGATGTCATCATCAGCACAATGAATATGCCGGAGTTCAGCGGTCAACAGCTATATGAATACTTAAATCAGGTTAAACCTGAACTGCTTTCAAAGATTCTTTTTATTACGGGTGGGGTTATTTCAGAAGAAGTCGGGCGTTTTCTCGAGAAAAGCTGTTTGCCGTTTCTTAACAAACCGTTTGGACTCGATGACATTCGAGAGGCTGTCCGGAATATTGAGAAAATGTAAAATGACTGAAACGCAAGCAGAAAAAATTCTGGTTATTGACGATGAGGCCCACATTCGCCGTGTTCTTGAGGTTAAATTGAAAAACCGGGGATACCGGGTGATCACTGCCAAGAACGGTCAACAGGGACTGGAGTTAATTTACTCTGAAAAGCCGGATGCTGTTGTCACGGATATTAATATGCCGTTTCTGGAAGGCGACAAGCTCTGTCAAATGACCGATGGGCTCAAAAAAGAGCGGCCCTTTTTGACGCTGGTAATAACGGCCCGGATATCCCCCGAAGAGCATGCCTGGGTGCAAAAGATGAGTGATACAGAGTTGATGGAAAAACCATTCAGTCCCGCCAGGCTGGTAGAATGTATTGACGCTTATTTTGAAAGGCAATCATCATGATGGATCTGGGGCTGTTTAAAGATTTTCTGGCAAGTCTCTCACAGGTTTTTCCGGTCAGTTTTGATTTTCGGGATATTAAAGGGAGCGTTTTGTTTTCAGGAGACAACAAGGCCGGCCGGCCGATCTCCCGGGGCTTGGAGAGAGTTGCCGGTCAGGTTATCCGCAAAGAATCCTTCCAGTCTCTGCGTATTGAAGATAAATATGATCTGTTCGGGGTGCCGGTTCTAAGTAGCGGGCGGGTGGTTGGTATTTTAACCGCTTGCGATGCCGGCGCAGAGCAGGATGTTCCCGGTCCGAAAAGATATCCGGCGCACCACATGGAACAATTGTTGACCCACCTGGCAGGCCTGATCGAAGATAAACTGAGCTCTATGGATGAGTCGGAAAAACTGGTCGAAGAACTGACTAAAAGTTTTGAAGATCTGAATCTGTATGCCAGGATTACAACACAGATTAAGACCTTGCGGTTTTCACCCGCCAAGCTTAAAGAGCTGAATAAAGATCTGTTGGAATCCATGCGAGCGCAAATGGGGTTTGCGTTTATGCCGAATCGTCCTGAATACAATTCCCTGATTACCGTTGGCGAAATTGATGGAAAAATCGCCCAAGCGTCAGTTTTTATTGAAACCCTTATTAATGCCATCCCGCCCGATGCGCCTTCACTGATCGACAATTATTTTATCGTCAACAACTCCAGCCAGACGCCGGGATATCAAAAGATGCACGCCGAACCTTTTCGCTTTCTGGGGGTGAGGATCCGTCACGGCGGAAAATTTTACGGATGGCTGGGAATGGTCTCATTTAACTTAAAGGAGATCTTTCGCCAGGGTGAAATGAGCCTGCTGATTTCGGTGACGGAACAGGTGGCCCTGGTTATCTCCAATTCGGACCTTTACCGGGACTTGGAAGCGTTTGTCATCAATGTCGGCAAATCGCTGGTCTGCGCTATTGAAGCCAAAGACGCATATACCCGGGGTCATTCCGAGCGCGTCAACCGTTACTGTATGCTGATGGCCGAGCATTTAGATCTGGATGCCGAACAGCAAAAGATTTTGAATTGGGCCTCGATCCTGCACGATGTCGGCAAAATAGGAACTCCGGAGAGTATTTTGAACAAACCCGGCAAATTGACCGATGCCGAATACGAAATTATTAAAGCCCACCCTTTAAAGGGTTATAACATTCTGCGACCCCTGGAGCAGTTGGCGGATTCGCTTCCCGGCATCCTTTACCACCATGAACGCTACGACGGCGGCGGATATCCCCGCGGGTTGCAAGGGGAAGAGATCCCCTTTCACGCCAGAATAATTGCCATTGCCGATACATTCGATGCGATCAGCTCCAACCGGGCTTACCGGTCGGCAAAACCCGGGCAGGCAGCATTGAAGATTGTAAAAGAGGTTGCCGGGAGCCAGCTCGATCCCGGGTTGGTGGAAGTTTTTGAGACGGTTTATCATGCCGGCTTGGATCAGGAAGAATAGCAGGGAGTCCTTTCCCGCTTGACACTAGATGTTCATTTCTCTAAACTCCCCTGTATTGAAAGCGTTCACAGGTTCTGGGTTCTGGGTTCTGGGTTCTGGGTTCAGGGTTCTGGATTCTGGGTTCTGGGTTCTGGGTTCTGGGTTCAGGGTTCAGGATTCTGGGTTCTGGGTTCTGGGTTCTGGGTTCAGAGTTCAGAGTTCAGGGTTCAGGGTTCAGGGTTCAGGGTTCTGGAAG
>JAQBHK010000331.1:0-9402 GCA_032127815.1 Desulfobacterales bacterium | reverse complement strand
TGAAAAAATATAATTTAAAATATTGCAGCAGTCGGGAAGTTTTTTTACATAATGCTCGGTGCATTAGCGAAATGGATGATCAGCTTTTAAAGCGTGTGCTGTTTGAGTATATTAAGGATCGTTAGAAAGAACGAAAATTGGCATTTTTCAAAGGTCTCGAATCAAGTTCGTAAAAAATCGAGTTAGACGATTACTTTTTAGGCTTGACGATAGGACTCGCAACATTTTCGCTTTCTACCGGATCACTTTTAAGATCGTCTTTATCCAGGGCAATAATTTTGTACTTGTAGTCGGATTCCGGTTTCAGGTCAACATCTTTGAAAACGTTTTGATCAGCGGTAAGTTCCTCCAGGTTAGACCAGTATCCATTGCTTCGGCTGCGGGAGAGCATATACGCTTTGATATCGCTTTGCGGATTTTTATCCCATTTTATTTGAATATAATCTGCCCCTTTGGTCGTCATAAGTCCTTGGACAGGGGTCGGCCTTGGTTTGGTGGTTGCTTTGACGGTCTTGGTGGGTTGCCCGTCCGCACCAAAAAGATTGTAACTGCCGATTGCATAAAAGTAGTCCTGCCCGTCTTGCAAGGGGTCAAAACCGCTGCCTTGATCCAGGAAACTGTTGGATTTATATCCTTTTACCTTGGTAATCATTTTGAGGTTTTCGGTGCTGGTTCCTCGGTAAACGGCGTAACCGCCGACATCCGGATCCTCGACAGGTGTCCAGAAAATTTTGACGGATTTTACCAGGCCGCTTTGGGTGATAACATCCTGAGGAAACGGCGGCAGGTCCTTGGTCTGGGCCTGAATGGTATTTGAAGGACCGCTTTCGCCTTTAGCATCATACAATGTCAGTTGATATTGATAGGTTTGCCCATCCTCAAGATCTTTTTTGTCTGTAAAACCGGGGTTTGCAGGGGCTCTGATTGTGGCCACCTTGCGCCATTCCTGTTGGCCCTGCCGGCGATACAGGTAATGCCCTGCAATGTTTTTTTGGTGTTCCCAGGCAACGTTTATTTGCCTTAAAAGGTTGTCCTGCTCAACCTTTAAAACGGGGCGGTCAATCGTTTTCACGGTTACCGGATCCGACATCGGGCTTTCCCGCTTTTTGTCGTCCAAACTTACAACCGCATAAAAATAAGTCTCACCGTCCTCTAAGTCTTTATTGTCTTCTACCGTGAAGGCCAGCTCCGATTGAGATGTCATTTTGGCACTGACGGAAGAGATGATCTCCCAGCTGCTGTCCGTACTTTTTTTACGAAAGACTTTGTATTCATTTATCTTGAATTTTTCTTGCTCGTTCATCAGCGCGGGGACGAACTTAATTTCCGTACGCCGGATGTAACCGTTGCCGCCCATAACCAGCGGCGGATGGGGAATTTTTTCGCCGGCGCTCTTGATTTGGGCCGTAAGGCTGCTTTTGATCTCTTCGCCGGAACTTAGCTTAAGCCCCAACCGGTAGTAATAGGATTTACCTTTATCGATTTTGGCATCTTCGAAAAGGTTCTGGTCTGTTTTGCCCTGATACTGATAGGGACCTTCTGAATTTTCCGAGCGGTAGACATTAAAGCCGACAATCGGCTGGGAGGGGTCAAACTTCCATGTCAGCAAGACCTTTTTCCCCTGGCTTGCGGCTCTAAGGTTCTCAATTTTAAATTCCACCTGGGCCGCAGCCGCGGCAGGAACGACATATGACCCTTCCCTGTTGCCGATTGTGTCGGTCAATTCCCCTGCAAACTTCGGGATTTCGTTCAAAATGGCTTCACGCCCGGCAAAACTTATATTCCAGGTTTTGATCAGACGTGTATTTTCAACGTCCATGAGCTTGAGTGTTGCCAGAATCGGCCCGGCTTTTTTGGTGACACTTCCGAAAAGAATAAAACGGATCCCCAGGGCTTTGCCGGCTTTAGCAACCGAGGCCGTATCACCGCCCTGAACCAGTCCCGCCCGAAAAAGAATCTCTTCCATATCTCGCCTGGACATCAGTTCAATGGTTTTTTGCCTTTCCAGGGCGGATATCAACGCATATAAAATCTCACCATCATATCCCATGGCCTCCATGTTGGTAGGTGTGAGATTAAAAATTGCCAGAGCATTCTGGGTGGCCCCTGCATGAGCCGCGCTCCAGAGCACTGCAAAAGTTACGACTGCCGTCACCGCAATGTTCCTGACACGGAACATATATTAGCCCCCTATTTGGACTTTATAATCAAGGAAAATATCATTAAGATGCTCCTGTGCTTTGAGAGATAAAGGAGATCCTTGAACTCGTTTCATTTTTTCATCAAAAACGGCATCGATAAAGCTTTCGGCCGCTTTGAGATTGGCGCGGCGGCGCAATAGATTCTCACCCTCTTGAAAAGATTTCGTCTCCAGATTCTTCAGCGGGCTCAATGCCTCCCGGCCCAGGTCGGCCACCACCTTGTCCGTCATTTTTTGAAGTATCTCGGTATCCGTAAGAATTTCCAAAGGATCGAATTTGATTTTGGCTTCCGGAAGGCCGGCGCTGGTTTCATCCTCCACCGTCTCTTTGGCCTCTATGGTTTTAACCTGGATGTTTTCTCCGGTGCTCACATCTACAATACGAAAAGAGAGTTGCACAAATCCGACCTTTTTCTGTTTGGAAACTGTGTAATCTTTTTCCGTATATACCGGTATTGTTATTTTAGCCGGCGGCGCTTGCGAAAGCTGCATGGGGTTGGGGTTGGGATTTTTTGCTTTCCAGTTTAAATAATCGATGTTGTCATCGATTTTGGTGCCCACTTGATAGCGCACCGATTTGGTCCCTTCCGAGGAGTTCGCATCTACATTATATAACAGAACGCTGCCCATGATAGCCACATCGATTCCGTAAACGCTTCCCATCTGCTTGGCGGTATTGCCGGAGACCACACCGATCTGTCCCAGCTTCATCTCTTCTAAAATCGATTTTAAATTTTCCCGTTCCAGGATCTTGATGTCGCCGCTGGCGTTCTTGAACAGATAGGTTATCAGATTGTTGGCAACGATAATTCCGGCATCTACACTGTTGGACGGACTGTTGAAATCAAACACAGCGATCGATTTTTGGACCCTCTGTTTTATATTGTCTTCCATGGCCTGAGCGAGAAAGAAAATTTTGGGATAATCCGGATCGATGCTTTGAATTTTTCCATACCAGTACCAGGCGGCGCCGGACATACCTTGCTCCTTGAAATGTTCGGCCGCATAGGCGGCTCGGGATGTAAGGTCTTTGCTAAGACTGTTAAGCTGGAAATCACTCTTATCATCCATATATTTTTTTGCCAGGTTAAAGCTTTCAAAGCCCTTGAGCAGCCACCCATCGTCCATCTGGCTCCTGGACTGGCGGACATAAAATTCTCCGGCTTTTGTGCGCACGTGTCCGATCAACTGCCTTAAATTATTGTTGTCAGGTTCGTATGCCAGGGCGCGTTGATAAGTATTGACGGCCCGGTCCCATTTTTGTGCCATCACTGCTTCCCGGGCCTGCTGGACAAAATAATCTTTGTTGTCGCGTTCCTGGGCCAGGTTCAAAAGCTCTCGCGCAGGTCCGTGATCCCCTTTTAAAGCCAGGGTCTTGCGAAGATGTTCCACGGCCCCCGTAAAATCTTCCTGGTCAAACAACTCTTTGGCCTGTTGAAAAGAAACCTGGGAGCCTTTGTCGGCAGCTTGCCTTAAAAGCTGGAACGAGTCTTCATAATTGGGGAAGCGGCTTTGAATTTGCTGCAAGTTAAAATAGGCCTTGATCCAATCCCCGGCGTCAATCTGCTGTTTGGCGTCGGTATAGAGCGCTTTCACTTCGGACAGCAGCGCATCTTGCTCCGTAGCAATTCTTGCCGCCAGGTTTTTGACATCAGCGTGTTCGGGATCAATCTCAAGGGCCTTAGCAAGCTTATCCTTGGATCTGTTGATGACTCCTATGGTAACCGGGGATTCGGAACCAAGTGCTTCAGAGCCCTCGGCCACATAACCGGCAATCAAATTTGCCTTAATATCAGCAAGCGCCTTTTGGTATTCTTTATTGGTCGGTTCTTTTTCGATGGCCTGCTGAAGGTAGGCGATGGCCTCCTTGTATTTGCCGGCCGAGCTGAGATGCATGCCGGTATCATAATGCTTTTTCCCTGCTCCAACACAGGCGAAAAGAAAAGCCGCTAACAAAATGTAAAACCCTATTTGGAAAGTTATTTTTTTGTTCATCTTTTGTCTCCTATAGCGAAAATTAATATTATTTTGTTATAGTGATTTTATTTCCTTCAATGGCTTCCAGCTTCGGCTCAAAATATTTGTTTTTAAAATAGGCCATCTGGATTTCATTTAACAGCTGTTCGGGCCAGCCCCGATACTTTAAGCTGTATTCAGCCTTGTTTTTGCGAAAACTGATTAATTGGGCGTCCACAATGCCGCTGACATCAGATTTGAAAATTAGGCCGATATCCTCAGCCTCGGCATGTGAGGCGATTTTTTTCACGATTAGAGAGACATCTCTTTGGCTGTACAATTCCTTTTCCCAGAGCCTGGCAAGTTTCTGGCGCAGTTGGTCCCAAATTTTATCGATACATGATTTTGCACCTTTGTCCAGAACCTGAAGTTTGTTTTCTCCGGGCATGGATTCCACCGCACTGGCGGCGGCCAGTATTTCTTCATCCCCGGGGCGATAAATATTGGCACTGAGGCTGATCTCGTTCAGGGTAAGTTCCATATCCTGAAATGTGGTTTTGCGGGTGGAGAGTTCCAAACTTAGTCCGACCAAAAGACCCATCTGATCTTTACTGGTTTTTGAATATTTGAAAACTTGAAAGCCGTCATGTTTTAAGCGTTCAATTAGCTGGTTGGCGGTCTTTTGAGCTGTGGACAGGTAGTCGGTCTTCAAACCCGGTTCGATCACAACGCTGATGCGCGGGTTTTTTTGCCATTTTAGTATCTTTTTAAATCGGTCTAAATCGTCGACAAGGTCCGGAATTTCAACTTCGGCCTGGATTTTGACCTCATAAGTGCCCAAATCCGTTTTGTTTTCCTCAAGAATTTTGATATCCTTAATATACCCGGCCGACCGGCTCATTATCTGATCTTTGACCACCTGAAAATCTTCCACAGCGGTTCTGGACTCAATGGTAGTGCCCATGGCTTTTTCCACGGCCGAGCGTTTGGCCTCATCTAAAGCTTTTTCGCGGGCGATTAATTCTCTGCCGGGTTCAAAAAAGCTCAACCCTGTGGCCGTAACCGTTGTCCCGGCCTGCAGGCCGGCCGGGACAAGGAAAAAGACTATCATGGCATAGCGAACGATTTTTTGCATGATCCAGATTTTTCCTTATGTGAAAAGATTGAAAGGCATGAATATAATTATTATTTATTTCAAATTATGTAAATATGCCACACTAAATTTAAAATGACAAGCCAAATAATCATGAAAAGTTGAGCAGAAACTTTATTTTATATCATATTTGCAGCATGTTAACGGCAGTATTAAAACTGCTTGAGCACTTAAATGGTAAAAGCTGATATTCCGGTATATATTGCAAACAAAAAACAGAATGCCGGCAGACTTCGCCAAAGTATCTTTAGCTACGACGGCTGAAAACACCAAGCACCGGATGCATGCGGGCCGAACCCAAATAGCAGCGTCAATTGACTAAAATGTTAATTAAGCGTAAACTAGATGAAGAAACATTGGATCATATAAAAATTACAATTTTAGGCGTGATTATTGATTGAGGAACTACCAAATGAAAATTACCGACACCGTTTATGGCTTTATCTGGCGGTCGACGACTGCTAACAATTGCAACACCTATTTGATAGACGGCCCAACTCGCATGCTCATCGATCCCGGGCACAAAGGCCTGTTTGACCATGTGCACAAAAAACTGAATGAATTGGGGCTGTCATTAGACGACATCGGCCTGGTTATCGGCACCCATGCCCATCCGGATCACTTAGAGGCTGTTGAGCTCTTTAAGGAAAAGCCCGCCCTGGTAGCTCTGCATAACAAGGACTGGCGATTCTTAAAATCCATGGACAAGTCCCCGAAGACTCCTCTGAGCTTAAACTCACAATCGGTAGCACCTGATTTTTTTCTTAAAGAAGGCGACATAGCGGTTAATGGCTTTGATTTTTTGGTGCTGCACACGCCGGGTCACTCACCCGGTTCCGTTTCAATATACTGGCCGGACCAAAAAATGCTGTTTACCGGAGATCTGCTTTTTAAAGGGGGGCTCGGGCGTACGGATCTGCCCGGAGGAAACGGTGCACAGCTCAAGAAAAGCATTAAACGGCTGGCCGGACTCGATGTAGAATGGTTGTTGCCGGGGCATGGTGATATCATCAGTGGCAGCGAAGCGATCAAGGCCAATTTCGAGCAAGTGGAACAGGTCTGGTTTAACTATATATAGTCCGCATCAGAATTTCTGTCTTGCCATTAAAAGAATTGTTCCTTGCTTGCCGTAGTGCTCCAATTTAATAATTGATATATAATTTTAGAACTTTAAGAGGGAGTCTTTTCCGATTTGAAATCGTTCTAAGTTTTATTAAGGATAATTTGGGGGGTAGTATTATTTTATGAATCGTTCTTTAAATTCAAGTTGACCTTTTAATTGAATAGCTCCTGTGAAAAAAAATGTGGTACCGGCAATATAATAGCAATGCAACGGGAGGTCAGAGGAATAAGAATGCACAAAAAACTGTGCAATGTGTATTAGAATATGTGCAAATCGGTCTCCTTAAGAATAGATTATTTCTAACATGAGCCCACAACTTCAATTCTCTTTATACATCTAACTTGCCGGAAATAAACCTTATAGCATTAATACGACTCAAAAAAGATCAAGAATTGTCCGTCCTGGCATGAATATTGGATAATACCAATGCAAAGCTTAACAGGAGGATTTCTGCCATGCCAGGGCTGAAGAAGATGATGATTGATCCCGATGTTTCTTGGTTAGAGAAAATTGGAATAATTATCCTTTTACCCATTTTGCTTGTTTTTGGCACCGGGGTTTTATTATGGTGGTTGGTATTACAATATTGGGAAGCTGTGGGAAGCAGAGTTTTTAGAGAAAATCTTTTTGAAGATTAAATTTAAGAGGGTTACAATTGCTGAAAATGATTTAAAACCTTCAGCAAATGATGCCGATGCCCGGAAGTGGCGCGTGGAGTTGATTTCCAGAAAGGATACGTATCGTGCTTGAAAAACAGCTGAAGCAATACTTCGGATACAGTTCTTTCAGAGCCGGCCAGAAAGAGGTGCTTGCCCGGATCACAAAAGGTGAATCGGCGGTGGCGATTTTTCCCACAGGTGCTGGAAAGTCGCTCTGTTATCAGCTGCCGGCAATGCTGCTGCCTCACCTGACGCTGGTGGTATCACCGTTGCTGGCCCTGATGAAAGACCAGGTCGATTTTCTTTCCGCACACCATATTCCGGCCGCGCGGCTGGATTCAACCCTGGAGCCGCAAGCCTACAATGAGATTTTGACCCAAGCAAAAAACGACCGATTGAAGATCTTGATGATCTCAGTAGAGCGCTTTAAAAACGAGCGTTTCCGACAACACCTTGAGAAAATGAAGATCTCTCTGCTGGTAGTGGACGAGGCCCATTGTATCTCCCAATGGGGGCACAATTTCCGGCCGGAATACTTGAAGCTGCCGGCCTATCGGAAAGCATACCATATCGCCCAAACACTGCTGTTAACGGCAACCGCCGCTCCGCCGGTCATCGAGGATATGTGCGCCGGGTTTGAAATTCCCAAACAAAATGTGGTGGTCACCGGTTTTTACCGTCAAAACCTTTTTTTGGCGGTGACACCGGCAAAAGAGACAGACAAGCGCAAGCAGCTTCTTGATCGAATCCGGGAAGAACCGGAAGCGCCCACCATTGTCTATGTTACGCTGCAGCGTACGGCCGAAGAGATTGCCGTCTTTCTGGGCACCGGCGGTATTAACGCCGCCGCTTATCATGCCGGTATGCAAAATGAGGATCGTGAGCGGATTCAGAATCAATTTATGGACGGTGCACGCGCTTGCGTGGTGGCTACGATCGCTTTTGGGATGGGCATCGACAAAGCCGATATCCGCCGGGTGATTCACTTTGATCTGCCCAAATCCATCGAAAGTTACAGCCAGGAGATCGGCCGCGCCGGGCGCGATGGGAAGCCGGCTTTATGCGAGGTGCTGGCCAATCGAAACAATATCAGTATTCTTGAAAATTTTGTTTATGGCGATACGCCTGAAAAAAAGGCTATTGCCGATCTATTAGAAAGAATTAAAGCGCAGCCGGACTCTGTTTGGGAATTTAAGCTGTTGGCCCTTGCTTTTGATCTGAATATCCGCCCCCTGCCATTGAGAACCTTGCTGGTTTATCTTGAAATGGACGGGATTATCCGGCCCAAGGGTACCTATTTTGATCAGTATGCCTTTCAATTCTTGACCCAGCGCCAAGAGATCATCGACCGCTTTCAGGGTGAGCGCCGGCAGTTTGTTGCGGCCATTTTCGAGCAGAGTGAAACCAAAAAAGTCTGGACATACGTGGATGTTGATAAGATTGTGGCTCTTTCTGCCACCGACCGCAAGCGGGTGGTGGCAGCGCTGGATTATTTTGATGAGCAGGGCTGGATCCGGCTGCAGTCACGCCAGGCAATCGACGTGTTTGACCTTGTGGACAAGCGCTTTGATATCGACCAAACGGCCCGATCTATGTATGAAAAGTTCAAAAATAAAGAATCTCTTGAGATTGCAAGAATCCAGCAGATGGTCGATTTTTTCGAAAGCAAAACGTGTTTGAGCAACGTATTGGCCCTTTATTTTGGCGAAGCCATCGCGGTTGACCATTGCGGTCATTGCTCGGTGTGCCAGGGGCATCCTGCCAAGATAGAACAAACCCTCGAACTGGAACCGCTGGCGCACAAAGACCTGAATGACCTTGGCAGCGCTTATCTTGCGCTGGGCGATCCGGTTTGCTCTACTTTGGATGTTGCCAAATTTCTCTGCGGTATCCGGACGCCTTTTTTTGCCAGGGCCAAGGTCAAGAAAATGCCGAACTTCGGTGTCTTGCAGCACTATCCGTTTATGGACGTGAAAACTTGGGTTGAGGCGCAAAGGAAAATACGATAAGCATGCGATTGGTTTTAAGCTGGTTGATGGAAAAAGGGTGATTGGAAAGCAGCCGTCAAGGGATTTGAATGCGCCATTCGATTACTGGAATTTTCTGAGGCCGTTGGATTTGTGATTGGCTAACGTAAGCTTGTATTTTAAACGGCTGTCGTTAAACGATTGATAATCATTTGTGTTGTCATTAGGCCCCAACTCCGAGACCACACAAATCCATCCCTTTCGGGGTTCCACAGTGACAGCTACATTGGGGAATCCGGCATCCTGGAGGGTGTCCTCGAACTCCTGTACAGAGAAGCACCTCA
>JAQBHK010000330.1:0-5078 GCA_032127815.1 Desulfobacterales bacterium | reverse complement strand
CTTTCTGAGTTTGCTGCCTTCCGGTAAATCCATTAAAATTAATTCCGGATAACTTACGATCCCTGACAGAACGTTATTCAAGTCGTGAGCGACACCACCTGCCAAAAGTCCGAGGGCTTCCATTTTTTGGGCACGCTGGAGTTTGGCTTCAAGCGCGACTTCCTGGGTTACATCACGGTTGACGGAAACAAAGTTTATGATTTTTCCCGAGTTATCCTTAACAGGCGATATTCTTGTCTCAAATTCACGCAGTGTGCCGTTTTTCATACTGTTGATTATACGACCTGACCATATCTCACCTTGAGAAATAATATTATACATTCCCTTGTAGAAGGCCTCATCATGCTTAGCGCTTTTTAGAATACGGAAGTTTTGCCCAATGATTTCTTCTCGATTAAATCCACTGAGCTGCTCGAAGGCCGGATTAACATATTGGATAGCTCCCAGTCTATCCGCTATAATGACACTTTCCGATGCCTGTTCAATGGCGGTAGCTAAACGGAGCCTTTCTTCCTCGGCCTGTTTACGCTCGGTAATGTCCTCATAGGTACCGAGGACACCTACGATATTGCCCTCCATGTCTTGCAGCGGCACCTTGTTGGTCCTGGCCCATGCTCGGGTGCCGTCAGCTTTGCGATAAGGCTCGATGATGTTGTGTTTGGGAATACCTGATTCCATAACCCTTCTATCGTCCTCCCGAAACGAATTGGCTTGCTCTTTATCCCATGAAAGCTCATAGTCGCTCTTTCCGACAACATCCTCTGAAGAGTTCAATCCGATCGCGGATAGCCATGTGTGGTTGCCGCCGAGGTAAAATGAATCACGATCTTTCCAAAAGACTGCGGTTGGGATTGCGTCCAATACAGTATGTAACATATGCTGCGAATCGCGTAACGCCGCCTCTGCATTCTTGCGCGCGGTGATATCCCTGCCGACAGCAATAAATTTATTTTCTTGCACAATCGACAAAACCTTCCATTCTATCCATTTGTATGAACCGTCTTTACACTTATATCTGTTCTCTATATAGATATTTTGCTTTCCCTTTGCCGCTTCGGCCAAAGCCTCTTTTGTTTTTTCAATGTCTTCATCATGCACAAACGAAATGAATGGCTTTTCAAGAAACTCTGCTTCTGTATAACCGAGTATCGACCTAAAAGAGGAATTTATTTTAATGAAATAACCATCCAAATTACCCGAGCCGATCATATCCAGGGAAAGATTAAATATTTTTTCAACTTCCTCTTCCAGTCGATTACTCTCAAGGGCTTTGTTTTCCAGTTCCTTGACCTTTTGTGCCAATTCTTCATAGGTTGGTTTTCTATCCATTGGAAAATTCCCCAATATCTCCAAACACAAAAAGGCTCAGACACAGGTTCAACTTAATGTCCATATACTAAGCCTTTTATCACACAGAACTAACCCCTTGAATGGGGTCATATTCTTATTTGAATATTCAAGCATTAAATATCAAAATAGCACAGGGAAACCAGTACCGCAAATATTATCGTTGAGTAAAGAGGGAAGAGGATCTGCTATGGGCAGGGAAAGGCTACTTTTCGGAAAATACGATTATCCAACGCGTTCATATTTGTGGCTTGCGAGTGGTGATAGCTTGCCACGAACAAAACTATCTGATTTGATAGATATTTGGCCGATACGGTTTGGATATCACCAAGTCTGCCACCTTGAAACCCTAAAGGATACTGACAATCTTTATGAACAGCCCCCAAATCATATTCGTTTACTGACAGCTCCACTTGTGAGCTTTGAAGGCAACTGCTAACTTTGCAGTTACTCGCCAATAATTTTTACCAGGGCTCTTTTACGTCTTCCCCCGTCAAACTCGCCGTAAAATATCTGCTCCCAGGTGCCGAAATCAAGACGGCCGTCCGTGACGGCCACAACCACTTCACGCCCCATGATCTGTCTTTTCATGTGCGCATCGGCATTGTCTTCGCCCACATTGTGCCGGTACTGGGAAACCGGCGCGTGGGGTGCCAGTTTCTCCAACCAGATTTCATAGTCGTGATGCAGACCCGCTTCGTCATCGTTTATAAACACAGAGGCCGTGATGTGCATGGCGTTGACCAGCACCAATCCTTCCTTGATGCCGCTCTCCTTCAGGCAGGTATCGACCTGAGGGGTAATGTTGATAAGTGCTCGCCGGGTCGGTACTTCAAACCACAATTCTTTGCGATAGCTTTTCATGGGTTGCTCCTTAAATCAGACCTCGTTATTTATCTTATATAAATGACCGTAGACTTTTATATGCCATTGGATTGCGCATAAATTGGACATCAGGTCGGTCTAGGTTATAAGGTTCCGGGTTCCCGGTTCAGGGTTAAGCGCTCCGCGATTTTTTTCTTAAACATTGATTCCATAGAGGTAATACAACGAGACGGCTGACCTCTGAACCTTTGAACGTTGAACCTTTGAACCCAACTTTTTGATTAGAGATGGAGCGTTTTGTCCAAAATTTCACCGTCCCATCTATCATTATTTGCGAGATCTGTACATACTGATTTCTGACGAGTTCAATTTGTTCATTAACAGCTATTGATGTTTTTTTTATTCATGTTATGTATATCCCATAAATCGTTTTTTTTTTCAATGTACGGAACATATTCTGATAAGAACCTAAAACCGATCAGTTTAGGAAGAAGAATCCATGGATTTAAATGACAACAGGCGCAGCAAATTGAAACGTAAAAGAGACACGCTCATCACGGCCGTGGTAGCAAATCCGGCCGGTGAGATATTTGAACTTGAAGGGTATGCTGCCGTGGGCATGGCAGGATCGCTGCGCAGTCCGCTGACACTGGATCAAACCATCAACATGCCGTATGGCGGGGAACTGATGTTGCTGCCGGACAGAAGACCCGTGTTGCTTAACATGGAAACAGGCCTGCTCGAAACGCTCAAAGTGAATCCGTATATACCCGGCGAGAAGATATATCCTGTGGCTGCTTTTAATTCGCCCGGCTACGTTATGATGTATGCCAGCGCTTATAGTGAAGATAAGGAGGCCGGGTATCTGCCTCTTTTTTCATATGGTGCGGTGGGGTGGCATAAAGCCAAGTTCAGATCCGCCGTGATGCGGGTAGACCGCGAAAGGCGTCAGGATTTGCGGTTGATGAAAGCCGGGGATATCAAAGCCGGAGTTCATGAAATGCAAAAAAAAATGCCGGGCAACCGGCTGAGAAAACATCTTGAAAAATGCGCCTTGAGATATGGATGCCCGGCGGCCAAGAATTTCTTTTTGGGAAGATATGAGGCACCGCTGCCGACCTCCGGACATTGTAATGCCCGGTGTCTGGGGTGTTTGTCTTTTCAAAAAAGCGGCAGGATTTCCATCAGTCAGGAGAGGATCGCTTTTCAGCCGACTTCAGCGGAAATCGCTGAAGTTGCCTTAGAGCACATCCGCAAGGTAAACAAGAGCGTTGTCAGCTTTGGACAAGGGTGCGAAGGCGACCCCCTGCTGGCTGCGGACGTTATCGCGCCGGCCATAGCAAAGATACGTTCCGTTACCTTGCGCGGCACCATCAACATGAATACCAACGGCAGCCGTCCCGATGCCCTTGAAAGACTGTTCGATGCCGGCCTCGACAGCATCCGCATCAGTTTGAACAGCGTCCGTAGTAAATGTTATGATATCTACTTTCAGCCCAAGGGATATGATTTCAATGATGTGATCCAGAGTATCGATATGGCGATAAGCCGCAAGAAATTTGTTGCCATAAACTATCTGAACAGCCCGGGTTTTACCGATACCCCGCAAGAGTTAGACGCCTTGGTCGCGTTTATCCGGCAGCATCGCATCAACATGATCCAGTGGCGCAACCTTAACTTTGATCCGCTCCGGTACTGGAGCATTATGGAGCGTGCCGCCCAACATGGAAAACCGATGGGTATGCAAAATGTCCTGCACCATATTCACAAACTGTTTCCAGATGTAAAATACGGTTACTTTAATCCGCCTAAAGAAAAGTTCAAATAAAATCGCTGCGCGATTTTATACATTTATTTTTTCTCTCTTTCATATAACAAAGTCTTAGCAAGTTAAAATAACCAATTACGAATTCACCCAAAAGTGCCTATTTAAGAGAAAAAATTATGAAATGGATCGAAGCCAAGGTTGTATTTGATTTTGATGACAAACGGCTGGCAACGGATCTGATTGCAGACCTTTTTCATGAGTTCGGGCTGCAAGGCGTTGTCATTGAGGACCCCGAGATTGCTCCGGAAGAAGACTGGGGAGAAGATGCGGTTGAGTTGCCGGAACAGAATGCGGTGATCGGATATTTTCGGGATAATGACAAAGCTGCAAAACGGTGTCGAATTCTTGAGCAAAAGCTTAAAAGACTGGAGAAAGCCATTGGCATTAAAAGCCGCATTTTTTATTCTCAAATGGATGAAGCCGACTGGTCTGAAGCATGGAAATCTTTTTTCTGGCCCCAAAAAATCGGGACCGATATTGTCGTCAAGCCGACCTGGCGAGAATACTCTCAATCCGAAGGTGAAATCGTAGTAGAGATCGATCCGGGCATGGCGTTTGGGACCGGCACCCATCCGACCACGACGTTGTGTATAGAGATGATTGCATCCTATTTGGAAAAGGGAGATTCATTTCTTGATGTTGGTACCGGTTCGGGCATACTGATGATTGCGGCCGCCAAGTTAGGCGCCGCCAAGCTGGTGGGAATCGATAATGATGAGGAAGCTGTGAAAATAGCCCGCCGGAATATACTGCAAAACCGCATTGAAAGCAAAATATTCAAGATAAGAACCGGCAACTTGGTCGATGGGATCGATGAACAATTTGATCTGGCTGTCGCCAATATTTCATCCAACGCTGTTTTAGAACTGCTGGACAGCATCCGCGACGCTTTGACTCAAAAAGGCATATTCATATGCGCGGGTATTGTTGAAAAAAATAAAAAAGATGTTGTTCAAAAAATGCAAGGCCTTGGATTTGAAATCATCGATACCCGTGCCAAAGACGCTTGGGTTGTAATTGCCGGCAGGGTTTCCTCATAATCTTGCAAGCGTCGATTTCACCGCATCTACTGCGTTAC
>JAQBHK010000329.1:0-15644 GCA_032127815.1 Desulfobacterales bacterium | reverse complement strand
TGAATGTTATTGACATTAGCCAGGGGGGAGCCCTTGTTATGTCTGTCAAGCGCGATATGGAAGATCCAAACGTTTCCGGCTTTAAAGTCGGGAGCAAGCTAAGGAATATTGAACTTACTTTTCCATTTGAAGAGAGCGTTTTAAGAGTGCATGTTGATAAGGCGCAGGTAAGAAGGCTGGGGAAACAACCTGTAACCAACCAAACTAATTTTGCTCTTCACTTCACTGACATCGAAAAAAGCCAGGAAAAAATACTGATCGATTTAATCTTTACCCACCAGCGCGATACTCTCCGAAAAAGGCTGTCGAACGAATAGGTTCTGCCTGTTGCTTGCGGGCGCGATGAATTCGTGACTTTTTACGAGATCATCAATGTTTATGATTAAAGTTTTTTGCGGAAAATGCCGAGATAAACCCAAGGGGTGAATTTTATGGTATCATCACAAAAAACATTGTCCGTTACTAAAGCGGCCGCATTGTGCACAGTGCCTCGCAAAAGAATTTTTGCTGAAGCCGACTTATCACCGCAAGACGCAAAAGTCGGGAAAACAGATCCAAAGGAAGATCTTTTCAATAAACCTGCCCTGCTTGACAAGATGATGGCCGATCAAGAGCTTGCTGAAGAGATTATGAACACTTTCTATAAGGATGTCCAGCATCGGGTTGCTGTTATTAAAAAAGCTTTGGGCAACAAAGATGCATCTAAAGTCAGCTACCAAGCCAACACTATTAAGAGCGCGTCAAGCAACTTTGGTGCAACAGATTTACAAGCGGTTGCCTATCAGATTGAGGTCGCCGGTGATTCAGGAGACCTGTGCAAGGCCGGATCGCTTGTTCACAAGATTAATGAATATTTAGAGATACTGAAAAAGCATTGGCATAGCCAAGACCTTAATAAGCCGATCTCATTTTATGACAATTTTAACAGCAGAAGATGACTTATTTTTTTATCCCGAGGAAGATAAATGATGAAATATGAAGCAGTACTTTTTGACCTTGATGGCACTTTGATAGATACCGTAGATGATATTGGTGATGCTGCAAATAGAGTTCTATCAAATAGAGGTTTCCCCATACATCCTATTTCAACCTACTACCAGTTTATCGGTGAAGGTGTAAAAGTCCTTTTCACACGGGCATTACCTCTAAAAAAGCGAAATGAAGACCTCATAAATACTTGCTTAAAAGAATTTGTCGAAGATTACGGACGCAATTATAATGTTAAGTCTAAGCCTTACAATGGCATTGCCCAAATGTTGGATGCATTGAATGAACTGAATTTAAAACGCGCAATTTTATCAAACAAGCCTGATCCTCTTACACGAGACTGTGTAGCATCCCTTTTGTCAAATTGGGATTTCGATGTTGTTTTCGGGCAACGCACTTCAGTTCCTCGTAAGCCCGATCCGCAGGGCGCTCTTGAAATTGCCGAAAAACTGACCATATCACCATCTAATTTTATCTACCTTGGAGATACGGCTACAGACATGAAAACTGCCGTTTCCGCCGGAATGTTTCCGGTAGGAGTAGCTTGGGGTTTCCGCCCTGTAAAAGAGCTCAAAGAAAATGGGGCACGTGCTATTATTGACAAACCCATACAGCTCTTGGATCTCATAAAGATATAATCAAATAATTCTTGACATTCAGAGTGTTAATTGAATATTGAATTCTAAACTTATATGCGAAGGAGAACCGATCATGACACTCACCAAAGCTCAAATCATCGAAGCAATCAGTATCAAAAACGGACTCTCAAAGAAACAATCCACCGACACAGTCGAAACGCTTCTTAGAGTCATTAAAAGCACTTTGGCAGCCGGTGAAGATGTATTGGTTAGCGGATTCGGCAAATTCTGTGTAAAGCAGAAAGGGGAACGAAAAGGCAGGAATCCGGCGACCGGCGAGGACTTGATGCTGGCACCAAGGAGAGTTGTTACGTTTAAGTGCTCCGGAAAGCTAAGAAAACGGATCGGTGGATGACAGCCGCATAGTCTGTTAGCAAAATGATTTAGGGCAAAATTATTAAGAATTGTTTGCCTCCGGCGGTGCCGGAAGTAATTAGTTGAATCTATAATTATTTTGCCCTAAATCATTTTGCTTTAAATCATGGGCCTTGCTCAAGGCACAACTTTCGGCTATTTCCAAAGTTCCACTTGATGATAACTATCGATAAAGATTTGAATAATAAGTTGGTAACCGTGTTTAAAGATTGTCCATATGGCGGGCATCGAGAAAAATGTTCGCTCTTTGAGATGCAGGCAATGGAAATAACTGAGAAGCTGGAGTTTATTAACAAGATGGATGATGATGAAAAAATTGCCAGATGGCAGAAGCATTTAGAGTGTTTGATGAACAGTTTGGCCAGATAAGCAATATGAAATCCGAGTAAGACCCCCCTGCCCTTTCCTGAGGACCCTGTACTTGAAATCGTTCGGTAATGTTTGTTAATGTTGCGATTACGTTTAGGAATCATCTATGGAATCGACCTGTAGCCGGATAAGAGGTTCGAGTTTTCGCACCATGGTAGAAATAGGTTAGAAAAAAATAAAAAGGGTTGCAGGTAGTTTTCTGTAACCCTTTTATTTTGAGACCTTTATGGCTGAGGGACAAGGATTCGAACCTTGATTAACGGGGCCAGAACCCGTCGTCCTACCTTTAGACGATCCCTCATTTCCTCAAACTAGTTTCAGATACACAAATGTGCGATATGAGTCAAGATATAAAATCGCTTTACGATTTTATATAATGTCCTGCTTCAGACCAGGACTTGAGCAAGAAAATTACTTTTGTTTTACTTATGCATTTAAATTAGTATTAGCAATAAGTAAAGCTGTTTATGTTTTGTTTTTTGAGGTCATCCGCTTGTTTTATGTTGCATGCGTGTTTTGGTAGTAATCCGGCCTGGAGTACAAGCAGCCAGCAGGAAATATTGTCTTATTATTTCAAGTTGTTTTCCATCTTGAAAGCCATCATTACCAGTTAGTTCAGGACTTGAATGCAATCAAACCTAAAAACTGCATGAAAAATTTCTTGACAATTCTTTGGGTTTTAATTACTAATGTTTTAACTTTTACTGAAACATGACTGTTTCCAACAATTAACATAATTACAATTAGTTAAAAAGGATTTTTGCTCATGCCTTTACCTAAACGCAGGACATCTAAGTCAAGACGCGACAAACGACGCACCCATCAGAAAATTACCGCTCCAAATCTGACGCCCTGCTCCCATTGCGGCGAAGCTCACCTCCCCCATCACGCCTGCCCCAGCTGCGGCATGTACAAGGGGCGCAAAGTGGTTGAAATCGAAGAATAAAAAACCAAGCTGTTTGAGAGGTTATCATGACGGAACAAAACAAGCATACTGTGGTGGTTACAGGAGGCTCAAGAGGTATTGGAAGGGCCATTTGCCTTGCCCTGGCAGCACCGGATACACATATTTATTTTAATTATTTTTCACCAAACGACCCTGCGGCTGAAATGGAAGCTGCCGCTGAAACAGAAAGACTTGTAGCCGATGCTCAAGGTACGGCCGTTAGCAAAAGTGTTAATATTGTAGTAAAAGAAGAGATCACAGGCTTTTTCGAAGAAGTACTGGACGCAACCGGACGGATAGATGTTCTGGTAAATAATGCCGGTATTACCAAAGACGGGCTCTTGGTTCGCATGCAAGAAAATGACTGGGATGCGGTTTTAGATATAAACTTAAAGGGTGCTTTTGTATGTACGAAGATTGCCGCCAAGGCCATGATGAAGCAGCGCTATGGCCGTATTGTAAACATAGCATCGGTTGTGGGCGTAACCGGCAATGCGGGCCAGGCAAATTATTCGGCTTCAAAAGCCGGCTTAATCGGACTGACCAAAACGACTGCCAAAGAACTTGCATCCCGCGGCATTACGGTTAATGCCGTTGCACCCGGTTTTATTGAAACGGATATGACCGCATCTCTTCCCGAAAAGGCCAGGAACGCCATGCTGGACCAGGTTCCGCTGGGACGTGCGGGAACGCCCGAAGATGTGGCCGGTGTTGTTGCCTTTCTGGCTTCTGAAAGGGCGTCATACATTACAGGGCAGGTTATTCATATAAGTGGTGGTATGTATATGTAAAAGGAGGTGGTTTAGATGTCTGTAAAAGAAAAAGTAAGAAAGATCATTGCCGACAAATTAAGTGTTGACTTGGATGAAGTTGTGCCGGAGGCGTCATTTGTGGATGACTTGGGCGCTGATTCTCTGGATCTCGTCGAGCTGATCATGTCCATGGAAGAGGAATTTGAAATTGATATATCTGATGAAGAAGCTGAAAAGCTGCTGACAGTCAAGGATGCCTTTGATTATATTGAAAAGCAATAGTCCACATATTTCCTGAACAAATGAGGAGGCATTTTTGGAAAGACGAGTTGTTGCCACAGGGTTGGGGCTTATAACTCCTCTTGGCATCGGAGTTGAGGAGAGTTGGTCCGCCCTGTGTGCCGGCAAATCGGGAATCGCCGAAATAACCCGCTTCGACGCGTCTGATTTCAAAACTAAGATCGCCGGAGAGGTAAAAAATTTCCATGCGGGAGATTTTCTCCCTACAAAAGAGGCCCGGCGGACAGAATCTTTTATTGCTTACGCCGTCGCCGCATCCCGAATGGCTCTGGAAGATTCCGGATTGGGAATCGACAGCTCCAATGCCGAACGGGTGGGTGTTCTCACAGGATGCGGCCTGGGCGGTCTTTTGATGCTCGAACAAACAAGCAGGATTCTGGATCAAAAGGGCCCCGGACGGGTGAGCCCGTTTTTTATTCCCATGATGATCGGCAATATGGCGCCGGGCATGGTTTCGATCCATCTTGGCGCCAAGGGCCCCAATTTATCTATTGCCACAGCCTGTGCAGCCGGCACCCATGCGATTGGAGAAGCTTACAAAATTATCAAGAGAGGCGCTGCTGATGCGATGATAACAGGGGGGGTGGAATCGGTTATCACTCCCACGTGTATTGCCGGTTTCAATGCCATGAAAGCTCTTTCCACCCGTAACGAAGAGCCACAGAAGGCATCCCGTCCCTTTGATCGCGAACGTGACGGTTTTGTTGTGGGAGAAGGCTGCGGTATTCTTATCCTGGAATCGCTGGACAAGGCTCTGGCCCGGCACGCCCGAATTTATGCTGAAATCATCGGGTATGGAATGAGCGGAGACGGATTCCACATGACGGCACCTTCCCCGGATGGTGAAGGCGCAGCCCGTTGTATGGAGGCGTCCCTCGTCGATGCGGGGATCGCTTATACCGAAATCGACTACATTAATGCCCACGGTACCTCAACGCCGCTCAACGACCTTTATGAAACCATAGCTGTTAAATCTGTTTTCAAGGAAAAGGCACCCCTGATACCGATCAGTTCAACCAAATCAATGACCGGTCATCTTCTAGGCGCTTCCGGTGGAATTGAAACGGTTTTCACGGCGCTTACGATTTATAACAGTGTAATTCCCCCGACGATAAATTTAGATAATCCTGACCCGGAGTGCGACCTTGATTATGTTCCCAATGTCTGTCGCAAAGCAGATGTCAGGACGGCCATGACCAACTCTTTTGGTTTTGGAGGAACAAACGCTACCCTGATACTCAAAGAGTATCCAAACTGACCAGGCCCTTTGAGCAAAGACTCCTGGCCCAGAGGGCTGGCTTTGATTTCACTCCATAGGGGTTAATTTGCCAGGTTGTGGATCAATCAAAACGTTTGTCAAGCATTCTTACTCGTACTCTTAATCGTAATCCTAATCGGTCTTAGCAGTTGACTAATGCTACCTAACTTTTTGATTACGAGTATGATTAAGAGTGCGATTACGATTAAGGATTATTTCAGGCAGAACCAGATATCTCTGGCCTGGCTCTCCGAGGCGTAGGCTTTACGAGTCGGAGGCCCAAGGGACCAGGTTTTTCAGGACATAATAAAACAATGGAATTTGCGGCCAGAATTACCGGCACCGGTTCGGCTTTCCCTGAAAGTCGTATAACCAATGATGATTTAGCTCAAAAGCTCACTAAATTAGGTGTTGAAACCAACGATACGTGGATTCAAGAGAGAACGGGGATTCGGGAAAGACGCCTTTCTGATGTTAAAAACCCTGTTGAACAGAACTCTTCTTTAGGGTGCCAGGCAGCCCAAAAGGCTCTCGAAATGGCGGGGAAAAGACCCCAAGATATTGATCAGATTATCTATGCAACCTGCACACCCGACACGCTGCTTCCTTCCGCGGCCTGCTGGCTTCAGCACAAGTTAGGCGCTTCACGAGCCTGGGCGGTTGATATTAATGCAGCCTGCACGGGATTTGTCTATGGCCTGGCAATAGCTGAACAGTTTCTGCGTTCAGGTCAAGCGAAAACATCTTTGGTAGTGGGTGGTGAAGTTTTCAGTTCCATTTTAAACTGGCACGATCGCGACGCTTGTGTTCTGTTCGGCGACGGCGCTGGAGCGGTAATCGTAGAACAGGTGCCTGGGAAATCTTCTCGCCGGATTCTTTCCTTCCACCTGCATTCCGATGGAAACCTTTGGGAACTCTTATATATTCCTGCCGGGGGTTCGAATATGGAATTGACCCCTGAGCGATATTCCCAACATCTCCATAAAATCAAGATGAAAGGCAAAGATATATTTAAAACCGCCGTCAAGACTCTTGAAGATTTTGCTCTCCGCGCCTTAAAACAAAACCGGATGACGGTGGCTGATCTGGATTGGTTCGTTCCTCACCAGGCTAATATCAGGATTATCGAAGCCGTAGCCAAGCGACTCCATCTACCTATGGAGAAGGTTGTGATTAACCTTGATCGTTATGGCAACACCTCCGCCGCAACCGTTCCGACGGCCCTTGACGAAGCCGTGCGCGACGGCCGGATCAAAAAAGGGCAAACCATTTTGCTCGATGCTTTCGGAGCAGGTTTGACCTACGGCTCAATCCTGCTGCGCTGGTAATCAGTAAACCTATGAAGATAGACCGCTTTTGGCATATACTCAGAACAACTTACGGCTATCAAAGTCCCCCCAGGCCTCGCTTTCTGTTGGAAAACCTGCCCGGCTGGGCAACATTTACTTATTACTCCCGCTTGATTGCCGTCGTTTTGAAGGAGAGCATCGCCGCTCGCCAAGGGCGGTATAATCGTAAGGCTTGGGCCGGCGGATCGCTGAATGTTTTCCGAGTCGTCGAGGCCGCCGGCGGTATATTTAATGTGTCCGGTTTGAGCCCGCTGGCCGCACAACAGGGACCACTGGTCTACGTTGCCAACCACATGAGTCTGATAGACACGCTGATTCTGCCCTGCGTTTTGCTTGCATTCAACCACACAACCTTTGTGGTCAAGGAAGGACTTCTCAAATATCCGATTTTCGGTTCGATTATGCGTGCGGTTGACCCCATAGCGGTTACCAGGCGCAGCCCCCGTGAGGACCTGAAAACGGTTCTGACCCAGGGGCAGGCTTCCCTTGCAAGCGGTCGATCCGTAGTCGTCTTTCCGCAGGCGACACGCAGTGATACTTTTGCTGTTGCATCTTTCAACTCACTGGGAATCAAACTGGCGCGTAAAGCAGGCGTGCCGGTACTACCGGTTGCATTGAAGACGGACTTTCAAAAGAACGGCAGGTTCATTAAGGATTTTGGGCAGGTTGACCCCCGCATACCCCTTTATCTAAAGTTTGGAGAACCTTTGGTTGTGGAAGGCGGCGGCCGGGCGACCCATCAAAAAGTCGTAGAGTTTATTGTGAAAAATTTAAGCGAATGGGGCGCCGACATAAAATCAGGCCCATAAATTAAATTCCAAATATCAAATATCAAACAAATAACAATGACCGAAATTCAAAATAACAAACTTTGGAATTTCCTTGAGATTTGGTGCTTGTAGGTTGGAATTTCCTTGGAATTTGGTGCTTGCAGTTTGGAGCTTGTTTGTTTTTTGCTTGCCCGCCGTCTTTTTGGCGGGGTGCTTGGAATTTGTGATTTTAGAAACAAAACTCCAAGGTAGAGCCAAATGCGGGACAGGTTTGGCCCAGAGGACCGGGTTAGGCGTCAGTATCCAGCGGTTCCGGCCTCGGAAATTTAAAAAACTGCACCCCTTCATTTTGCAAGGTTTCCTCTTCCTTCTTGGTACTTATTCCCCTTATATTTCTCGGCTCAGTGGCACCGTAATGTATTTTCAAAGCTTCTTTGGCAAAATCGCAACCAACATCGTCGAAATTATTCTCCACAAATTCAACTACCTTCTGTCCGATTGCAATTAAATCAGTTTTTTGATCGAAAACATCTTTAACGCTCTGTGATGATTTAATGGCGAAAGTAGAAGGAATCCTGGCAACTGAAGCGACGTTACAAACCGGGCATGAAATCAGCCCCTTTTTCCCCTGATCTTCATAGGCTTGAGCATCTTCAAACCAACCCTCAAAACAGTGGCCGTCGGCACATTGCAGATCATATGCTATCATGAAATCTCACCGTAAAAAAATCCTCAAAAGATATCTTTTAATGTAGCTTTTTAAACTGAATTATCATAAATTTTGATATTTTAAAAGAAATTATTGACAGATAAACCATTTCAACACAAAATAGCGGCAAATTTACTGTTTTAACATAATTATATGGAGAATACGGCAAATGAGACATCTCGTTTTCATTGGAGTGTTGTTACTTCTATTTTCAACAGCGGTCCAGGCTGAGACAATGTATATCAGCGATCTCGCGGAGATAACGCTCAGGACCGGACAGGGAATTGATCATAAAATAATCGCCATGATAAAATCAGGACAAAAGGTAGAGGTAATCGAACGGGCTGATCAGTGGACCAGGATCCGCCTGCCCAGCGGAAAGGAAGGCTGGGTGGTCAACCGTTTTCTTACTTCTAAACTGCCCAGCTATATTGAGCTGGAATTATTGCAAGAAAAACATAAAGCCCTGCTGGCCCTCGCCGACTCCCCTTATACTGAAATTTCCAAACTTAAAGATGAGAACCTGAAGCTTATGGCAGAATTAGCCGTTAGCGAAAAAACGCGAAACACTCTTAAAACGTCTTATGAAACTCTCAAGAGTGAATCGTCGAGCCTGTTAAAGCTTCAAGCCAGCTCTAAAGATTCCTTAGCCCGGCTTAGTGAACAGCAAAAAAAAGCTGAAAGACTTGAAGAGGAGCTTTCAAAACTTGAAAGGCGTCAATATATCCATTGGTTTTTAAGTGGTGCCGCCGTGCTTTTTGTTGGATTTTTAATGGGCTATAATGCTATACGTCAACGTCGGCAATCATCTTTTCGGTAATCAAATTTTCCTGATTGAGTAAAAAATGGATGTTAAAACCGACTTTCTAATTATAGGCAGCGGTGTTGCCGGTCTTACTTTTGCCCTTAAGGTGGCGGAGCTCGGCAGTGTTGCTCTGGTTACAAAAAAAGGGCTCTGGGACAGTAACACCACACAGGCCCAGGGCGGCATTGCTTCTGTTTTCGATCAACTCGACTCGTTTGATCTTCACATCCAGGACACCCTCTCTGCCGGGGACGGCCTGTGCAATCGGGACGTTGTCGAGATGGTCGTTAAAAACGGACCCGCAAGAATCCGTGACCTGGTAAATCTGGGCGTCCAATTCAACATTAAAAAGAAAGCACGATCAGATGATAAATCGCTCAATCTTGATCTTGGACGTGAAGGCGGACACTCACACAAACGTATTGTCCACGCCCAGGACATGACAGGCATGGAAATCGCAAAAGTTCTGGTCGACCACGTTAATAATCATGACCGGATTACCGTGTTTGAAGATCATATTGCCATAGATCTGATTGCTATTTCAAAACGTATGAAAAGGGGGCTTATCACCACCACACATGAAGACTACTGCTGTGGAGCCTATGTTCTTGACGTAAATACCAACCAGGTAAAAACTTTTTGCGCCCAGATCACACTCTTGGCCACCGGCGGCGCCGGCAAGGTTTATCTATACACCAGCAATCCCGACATAGCCACCGGTGACGGCATTTCCATGGCCTATCGCGCCGGCACTACGGTAGCCAACCTTGAATTCGTCCAGTTCCATCCCACCTGCCTGTATCACGCGGATGCTAAAAACTTTTTAATATCAGAAGCCGTCAGAGGTGAAGGGGGTATTCTCATAGACTCGGCCGGCAACCCCTTCATGCACCAATATGATCCCCAAAAGGATCTGGCTTGCCGTGACATTGTGGCCCGTGCCATTGACTCTGAACTCAAAAAAAGCGGTGATGATTCGGTATTTTTGGATATCTCTCACAAAGATTCCGAATTTGTTAAAACCCGTTTTCCAAATCTATACCAAAAATGTCTCACTTTCGGCTTCGACATGACAACCGACCCCCTGCCGGTTGTCCCCGCCGCCCATTATATGTGCGGCGGTGTTGCCACCGACATGTTCGGTCGCACCGATTTAAACCGCCTGTATGTCACCGGTGAAACAGCCTGCACAGGGCTGCACGGCGCGAACAGACTGGCCAGCAACTCTCTGGTCGAGGCTCTGGTTTATGCTAACAAAGCCGCCGTACAGGCCTCAAAAGACATCCAAACCATAGACGCAAGTTCCATACCCGATCCTCCGCCCTGGGATGACGTCGGTACAACCGACAGTGATGAACATATTATGGTTGCACACAACTGGGATGAGATCCGCCGGTGCATGTGGAACTACGTCGGAATCGTTCGCTCCGACAAGCGCCTGGAAAGGGCAAAACGGCGCATCGAAATAATTCAAAAAGAAATCCAACAGTATTACTGGGACTTTAGGGTGTCGTCCGACCTTATTGAGCTGAGAAACATAGCTACCGTGGCAGAACTGATTATAAAATGTGCCCGGCACCGCAAAGAGAGCCGCGGGCTGCACTATAATATTGCCTACCCTTACCGGGATGACCAGCGCTGGCAAAAGGATACAATCATCAGGCGGCCGTTTGTGGGCTAATCCCCCACCTATAACACTATCCCGAATTTCCCATGTAATCTTCATTGACAACTATACTTTTTGCATTATTTTAGAAATGTTTATTGTTATTCAAACATCTGGCCACAAAGGCACCAAGGCACTAAGATTAAAAGATTTATTTGTTTAACCCAGGAAACTAAATGACGACCAAACGAGATTACTACGAAGTTCTCGGCGTCGACCGCGATGCCGACTATGTTCAATTAAAATCATCCTACCGCAAGCTGGCTCTGAAATACCATCCTGATAAAAATCCCGGCAACAACAAGGCGGAAGAAAAATTCAAAGAGGCCGCGGAGGCCTACGAGGTACTTCGAGATTCTCAGAAGCGCAAAATATACGACCAGTTCGGCCATCAAGGCCTTGAAGGTTCAGGATTCTCCGGATTCAGCGGTTTTGAAGATATCTTTTCAAGCTTCGGCAGTATTTTTGAAGATATGTTCGGGTTCGGCTCCGGGAGAAAATCAGGAAGCCGGGCGCAGCGAGGCGCCGATCTTCGCTACGATTTGACACTTGACTTCTTGGAAGCCGCCTTTGGAACTGAAACCCACATTGATCTGCAAAAAATGGAGGCGTGCCCTTCCTGTGAAGGGAGCAGCTGCGAGCCGGGCACGTATCCGGCGACCTGTGGCACCTGCAGCGGTACCGGTCAGGTTTCCCGAAGCCAGGGATTTTTTACCGTCAGAACAACATGCCCCCACTGCCGCGGCAACGGCCAAAGCATTCCTCACCCCTGCAAAGGCTGCAAAGGTAACGGCCAGGTGATGGTCAGCAAAAAGGTGTCTGTAAAGATCCCGGCCGGTGTCGATAGCGGCTCCCGCCTTAGGCTGCCGGGAGAAGGGGAAGGTGGCGTTTACGGCGGCCCGCCAGGTGATCTTTATGTTTTCATCAACGTGAAACCCCACGAATTTTTTCAGCGTGACAATACTGACATCCACTACCGGGTAGAGACATCTTTTATACAGGCAGCACTGGGTGCCAGTATTTCAGTCCCTACTTTAAACAGCAAAAAAACACTTGAAATTCCAAAAGGAACCCAGCCCGGAGATCTGTTCCGTTTCCGCAACTACGGCATCCCCTCGCTTAGAACCGGTCAGCGCGGAGATCAGATCATCCAGATACTCATCAAAACTCCTACACATATCAATAAAAAACAGGAATCTCTCCTCAGAGAGTTTGATAAAATCGAAAACAGCAAAATATCCAGCAAACTAAAGAATATATTAAAGGGCGGCAGTGCCAAAACCGGTTAACCCGCATTTCTCACAAACAGCTTCTTTTGAGGGTAAGTCATGTTTGAATTAAAAATCGTAACCAATTTTGCAGCGGCTCACCAGCTAAAGATGGTTGCTGCAAAGTGTGAAAATCTGCATGGACACAATTGGAAGATAGAGGTCTACATAGCCGGAAAAAACTTAAATGCTGCCGGAGTACTGGTCGACTTTGGTGAATTAAAAGAGCATCTTTCTGAAATCATCAAAAACCTGGATCACAAATTCTTAAATGAACTCAATTGTTTTGACGATAGCTGCCCACCTTCTTCGGAAAACATCGCCCGCTATATTGCAAAAGCGCTGCAGGCCAGAATCGAAACTCGGGCTGTCCAAGTTGCCCGCGTGACCGCCTGGGAGTCAGAAAATGCCTGCGCAACTTATATCCTCAACAGCCTCTCACCCCATACCGCGCTCTAGGCTTAAAAACTAAAGGAGGATGCGTTAATGGACAAAAAACCAACCTATGAAGAATTAGAACAAAGGGTCAAGGAATTAGAAAAAAAGGTTGTTGCGCACCAAGAAGAATGGAAAAGCCACAGGGGTTATCCGGAAGCTATAGAGTCCTTAGGCACCATTGTAGGAGCTATTGTCCATGATATTAATAATTTGCTCATGGGCATCCAGGGCCATGTATCCCTGATGGCTATGGATATTGATGCCGCTCACCCGCATTATGAAAAATTAAAAAGCATCGAACAATACGTTCAAAATGGAGCCAATCTCACAAAAAGACTCTTGGGCTTTGCCGGAAGAGGCAAATATGAAGTAAAGCCGACCGACCTTAATGAAATAATCAGAAGGAGTTCAGATATATTTGGTAAAACAAAAGAGAATATCACTATCAATCCAAAGTACCAAAAGGACCTTTGGACGGTAGAGGTTGACCAGGGCCAAATTGATCAGGTACTTTTAAATCTCTATCTCAATGCCCGGCAATCCATGCCGGACGGTGGAGAGTTATTTCTTCAGACGGAAAATGTTACGCTGGGGGAAGAGTATGCCAATCAATACCACCTGGAACCGGGCGGGTATGTAAAAATATCTATAACCGACGCCGGTGTAGGTATCGATCAAGCAACTCAACAAAAAGTCTTTGATCCATTTTTTTCCGCTATAGCATTGGACACAGGCACAGGGTTAGGCCTGGCCCCTGCGAATAACATTATCAAGAACCATGGTGGTATAATTACTCTCTATAGTGAAAAAGGAGCAGGAACTACATTTAATATTTATCTGCCCGTTTCGGAAAAAGAATTCATACAAGAAGAGGAATTTGCTGAAGAATTATCTAAAGGATCTGAAACCGTTCTGCTGGTAGACGATGAGGTCATGATAATTGATGTTGCCAGCCAACTATTGGAAAAACTGGGCTATAAAGTTTATACCGCCGCAAGTGGTCAAGAAGCTATAGATATCTATAAAAAACAAGCAGATGATATCGGAATTGTCATCCTCGATGTGATCATGCCCGGCATGGATGGCGGCGAAACCTACGACCGCTTGAAAGCGATCAATCTAGATGTAAATGTTCTGCTTGCCAGTGGATATGGCATAAACAGACAGATAAATAATATACTGGAGCGAGGTTGCAACGGCTTTATCCAGAAACCTTTCAACGTGAAACAACTTTCGCGGAAGATCAGGGAAGTTTTGGATAAAAAATAAAATCGTGTTACGATTTTATGAATTCACCAGGTATTAAGTTCCTTATAGCTTCCAATACGCCATCAGCTCATCCCTGGTAATAACCGCTTCAGCATCCGTCACATGTTGGCGAATATTTTCAAGACCGCCTTCCTGACGGTCAACCAAAATAACCGCCTTGACCACCTCCAGCCCCTCTGACCGGGCGCGTTCAATCGCCTTAATAGTAGATCCCCCGGTAGTGGCAACATCATCAATAATGGCAACCCGCTCGTTCGGCTTCATATCCCCTTCGATCCACCGGACAATCCCATGATCCTTTTGGGTCTTGCGGATTGAAAAGGCCTTGACAGGCTTGTCTTGCAATTCGGAGACAAACGCCGCCGCAATCGCAATAGGATCGGCACCGAATGTAAGCCCTCCGATTCCATCCAGATTTAAATTTTCAATTGTGTCAAATATAAGATGGCCGGCCAAAAACATCCCTCTGGGGCTCAACGTCGTCGGCTTGCAGTTCACATAAAAATGGCTCATTTTACCTGACACCAGCTTAAAGGTCGGCTCCTGGCTGTATTTAAACGATTTACGGCAGAGCAGGTCGATAAGTTCCTTTTTCATTTTACCCGGCGGCTCCATTTGTTTAAACCTCAATCGAGTCAAAACTCGATCAGATGAATTTCCTTAAAAAATAAAATGTTAAAGGAAAAGTTGATGCGTTATGCAATATTTTCTCTTAATGTACTGAATGTAGTCATTTGACCTTTCACTTTTTACGAGTTTATTATTCTTTATGATTTCGTAAAAAACAAAAAAATACTATCCAAGAAACTGTTGATTTTAACGTGCTGATTCGGTATAAAAAAAGCCTCCACCGAAATGGAAGAAGCCTGTTTAATGGGATTCAGTGGAGGCTTTGAGCAAGGAAAACTGTTGACAGCACTCCTTCAACTCAATCCTGGCATATCAACAAAAAGCTCGCGGGTCAATTCAAAACCCGCGATAAAAACTTTAATCGGAGGTTTAAGATAATAATATTATGATATTAAAAAAAATCGTCCCGTGTCTATCGGCAAGTTTCCTGATCGGCCTGGCATTAACCTTTTCCGTTTTTGCCGCTGAAAAACCGGTTGAAATATTAACCCTCAAACAGACGATCGCAAGCGCCATAGAGGCCAATCTCGGATTACAATCATCCCAAGAAGGGACAAAAGCGGCTCAGGCTACTCAAAAAGAACGGAAAACACTTTTTCTCCCAACCTTTAATGCTACCTACAAATATAATCGTTATGATGAAGCCCCCAGCATCAGCGGAACCGTATTGGGCTCTAAACAGGACTACTCTTTTATAACCACAGTCACTCAGCCGATCTTTTCCGGGTTTGCTAATTTAAATCAGTATAAGATCGCAAGCCTGGGTCTCGATGTGGCGAAAATCAACGAAAAACTTGTCCGCCAAGATATTATCTTTAATGCCAAAAAGATCTATTTTTCAATGTTAGAAGCCCAAAAAATGTTTGATATCGCCCAGAAAACCGTAACACAACTCCAGGCTCATAAGGAAGTGGCCCGGAACTATTATCAGGTCGGGATGACCCCTTTAAACGATTATCTGCAGGCCCAGGTTGAGCAGGCCAATGCTGAGCAGGAATTGATTGTTGCTAAAAATAATTTGGAAAATGTTGCCTCGGACTTTAACATTCTCCTGCGCAGACCACTGGATACCCCTGTAAAAATAGATGATATTACAGAATATTTATCATTTAAGC
>JAQBHK010000328.1:0-6004 GCA_032127815.1 Desulfobacterales bacterium | reverse complement strand
GGGCGGCGCGTCAGGCTTATGAACAGGTAAAGATGATTGATGATTGGCGATTGGCGATTGATGATTGATGATTGGCGATTGAGGTAATAAGGGTTGCGCGTTAAGACCTTTTGAGTATTTAACTCGCAACCAGCAACGAATAACCAGAAATCAGCAGTTGGAGCGTTTTTTCCCATAATGCTTGGTGAATTAGCGCAATGGATGATCAGATTTTAAAGCGTGTGCTGTTTGAGTATATTAAGGATCGTTAGAAGGAACAGGCCCATTGCCAAAAGCAGCCATCGCCAGCATCACCGGTCGTTCAGAAAACTAATTAATATTATTGCAAAAGCTTCTGTTCTTTCTTTACGAACCTTTATATACGAGTTCACACGGTTTAAAATATGATTATCCATTGAGCGGCCTTACAGCGAAAACCCCCCGACCTCTCAATTAACAATAAGGAAAGTTGTCTGTGAGACCACAACACTTCGAGGAAATTTCAATTCACATTTCGCGTTCCAGCATAACTACGGAAGTCAACAAAACGGGAAGCTGGCGGTTTGTGCGCCCGAAATACGAAGAGAAAACGGCTCCCTGCAGTGCGGCCTGCCCGGCCGGAGAGGATATTGCCCGCATCGAAATGCTGGCCGGGCAAGGATTGCTGCGGACGGCGCTTGAAACCATTTTGCTGGAAAATCCTTTTCCGGCGGTCTGCGGCCGGGTCTGCTTTCACCCCTGTGAAGCGGCCTGCAACCGGGCTGAGATGGACAAAGCTGTCGCCATCCATCGCCTTGAACGATTTCTGGGCGATACTGCTGTTAAAGAAGATTTGAAGGTTTCTTTAGACAGACTGCCTGAAAACGGGAAAAAAATTTGTGTTGTCGGGTCAGGCCCGGCCGGTCTGGCAGCCGGCTATTTTTTAACACGGCTGGGATATACGTGCGATATTTTCGAAGCCCAAGCCGAGCCCGGCGGACTGCTGCGCTGGGGGATCCCTGAATATCGCCTGCCGCAATCTGTTTTGAAAGCTGAAATCGACCGGATCGAAAACTTGGGAGTAAAAATACACGTCAACACTGTCGTGACTCCCGCCTTTCTAAAAGATGCTAAAAACCGGTATGATGCTGTTTTCATGGGCTGCGGACACGGTCGCAGTTTGCAGATGGGAATTGCCGGTGAAGAGCTGGCCTCTGACGGCCTCGAATTTCTTGATGCACTGCGCCGGAAAGAACCCCCTGCTGTTGCCGGAACCGCTGCGGTTATCGGCGGAGGCAATACCGCCGTGGACGTTGCCCGGTCTCTGGTGCGCCTGGGGGCACAGGTAGTGCTGGTGTACCGCCGGCGCATGCAGGACATGCCGGCCTTTGCAAGCGAAGTGGCCATGGCTGTTGAAGAAGGCGTTAAAATCATGGAACTGGCGGCCCCGGTAAATCTGGCTCTCGTAGACGGGAAGTTGGTTGTAACTCTGCAAAAGATGAAGATCAGCGGCATGCAAACCGGCGACCACAGAGCGCGGGTGATGCCACGCGATAACGCCACACGGCATCTTAGGGTTCGCGAAGAAATAAATTTACATCATCTTCTGAAAGTCGCATATCAAGTACCGATAGTTGCTTTTAAGTTTTTAAGGCATCCAGCGGGGAGATCAGCCGTCGGCTGCAGTTTCTGCTTGGCCGACGTATTCGGCATGAAGCCCTGCATTCCTTGCTGCCACCAATTGCCTTCTGTCTGAAGTGGCAAAAAGATCTGCTTTCCATTCTAATGCGCAAGCAACGTGCAGGGCATCCAGTGCTCGTAATGCATTGCTCTCCAGCAACTTTACTGAACTTGAGATTACGGCTGGAGTTATCTGAATCAGAGTCGAGTCGCGGACATCATCCAGTAGTTGTTTTTTTAGCTTCCGATAGTCCGCAGGCGCCAAGGTTCGTTCCCTGACTCGTCGGTTAAGTCCAGAAACGATCTCGGGTACCAGAATGATGCAAAAAGCTAATTCCGAAGCACGCTGTAAAAGACGCTCCAGTTTTTCGCTAGCGGCTTCTTGGATGTATCTTTTGGCAAGGGCGGATGAGTCAAGCAGGAGTCTCATCTGTAAGCCTCACGCTCGTCCAAGATAGCCGACGACAGGTCGCTACCTCTGATTTGTAAACGAATACCAGGTTGCTTCCATGAGAGAACCTGCTGGGGTGAATCGGAAAACGGGATTATTTCAGCCACAGGCTTCCCTCGACGCAAGAGAACCAACGTCTCCCCGTGTTCCACCTCGGTTATGAAACCGGAAGCCTTTTTGCGGAAATCTGTGAATGTAATGGTTTTCATCGTGACACCTCCTTGTCTGTACATTCAGATGTACACCAGAGGGGGCACTTTGTCAAGATGCTTGATCAAGGCCAACATCGAGTAGACGGACTAATAACCGTAGTTAATTGCGACGAAACAGTATCTTATCTTCCACAGGTGTTTCATATTGAAATGTGTAATACGCCTAAAAGGCCGTATAGCACTACTTGGGTAAATTTTACGGTTATCGGTAACGCGTCTTGAATAGCGGTTGATATTTTATCAAGTAACTAATAACGAATAACAAATAACTTTCCGTTGAGCGTTATAGCTAAATTAAAATTATATTGAATTTTGACATGTTATGATCTATGATTAGTTTACTAAAAAGCATTAACTGGCTGAAATGATAGCAATAAAACTAATCATATTGTAAGCCGTTAAAATCAAACCAATTTGGGGAATTGCCATGCCGGTTTACGAATACGAACATATAGAAGAGCCCTGCCACAGAGGTAAAATGTTTGATGTAACGCAGTCGATTCACGACAAAGCGTTGAGCAAATGTCCCGATTGCGACCGTGCGGTGCGCAAACTCATATCGCGCACCAGTATCAGTACCCCTAAAAGCAACAGAGAACTGCGCGATCTCGGCTTCACCAAACTGGTTAAGCGGGACGACGGCGTGTACGAAAACGTCACCGCTCGCGACGGCGAAAGCCGTGTAATGGAACGCGGCAAACCCGAAACCATTCCGAATCTGTCAAAGACCATCCGCGACTAACCTGCTACCTTGTATGATTGGTTCTGGGTTCCAGGTTCAATGGAACGCGGATAACACAGATTAAAACTGATCTACACAGATACAGATAAAATAATATAAAATCCGTGAAAATCTGCAAAATCCGTGTCATCTGTGTTCTACCTCAATTGATCGTTTCTATAATAAAATAAAGGGTTGTGGTTTGCACCATAACCCTTTGATATTAATGCTGGTCGGGATGACTGGATTTGAACCAGCGACTTCTTGCTCCCGAAGCAAGCGCGCTACCAGGCTGCGCTACATCCCGACATAATCCGCATTTTTAAGTTGCTTGTTGATAAATGTCAACATTTGATTTAGGTCTAAACTAAAGGATTTTTCAGGACGATGGTCTCCTCTCTTCCCGGACCAACCGAAATAATCTGTATAGGGGTTTCGGTAAGCGCTTCTATCCGGGCAAGATACGTTTTGGCATTTTGGGGAAGATCATCAAATTTGCGGATTTGTGTAATATCTTCCGTCCATCCAGGCAACGTTTCGTACACCGGTTTGCAGGCATCAAGCACCTTGAGGTTGGCCGGGAAATCACCAATAATCCGGTTGTCATATTCATAACCGGTGCAGATCTCGAGGGATGGTAAGCCGTCTAAAACATCCAGCTTGGTTATCACGAGTCCGGTCAGGCTATTTAAGCGTATTGAATTGCGCAGCAGAACAATATCGAGCCAGCCGCAGCGGCGCCGACGTCCGGTTGTGGCGCCAAATTCAGCCCCTTTTTTCTGAAGCTTATCACCGGTTTCGTCAAAAAGTTCGGTAGGGAAGGGACCGCGTCCCACCCGGGTCGTATAGGCCTTGACAATGCCGATGACATCAGTGATCACTTTGGGACCGATGCCGGCACCGCAGCAGGCATTGCCGGCGACGGTGTTCGATGAAGTGACGAAAGGGTAGGTGCCGTGGTCAATATCAAGATGAGTTCCCTGGGCTCCCTCGAAAAGAACCTGTTTTCCCTGCTTGATGGCGTTGTGAATGAAGACCGAAACATTGGTAACATGGGGTGCCAGCCGTTTGGCATAATCTTGATACTGGTCGATCATACTTTGCGGATCTAAAGCCTCCGTTGCAAAAAATTGTTCCAGATAAAAATTCTTCTCTTTTAAAACAAAAGTTACCATTTCAGTGAAAACTTCAGGGTCAATAAGTTCAGCGAATCGGATTCCTCTCCGGGACGCCTTGTCCTCATAGCACGGCCCGATCCCGCGACCCGTTGTACCGATCTTATTGTCGCCTTGCATTTTTTCACGGGCGTGATCAATCTGCTGATGATAGGGCATAATGACATGGGCTTTTTCGCTGATCTTAAGCCTGTCAGGGCTGACATCAACGCCGCGGTTGCTTAAATGGTCGAGTTCTCCCACCAAAACGGCGGGATCTACCACCACCCCGTTGCCGATTATACAGGTTTTCTTCTGCAAAATACCGGAAGGAACCAGGTGGCTGATAAACTGTTCGCCGGCGACAACCATGGTATGGCCGGCGTTGTTTCCTCCTTGAAATCTCACAACCAGATCGGCAAATTCTGCCAGAAGATCTACAATTTTACCTTTGCCTTCGTCTCCCCACTGGGTCCCGACTATTACAATATTTGCCACGTATTACCCCTTTTTTTTATTAAATATTAAATTCAGACAAGATTAACGGGATTAGCAGGATTAATTAATGCTCCCCCTAAAGGAGTATTGCTTTAGCCTATTTTCAGGCGAAAAATGGTATAAAAATATCCTGAATATCCTGTTGATCCTGTCAAAAAAACCGCCGGAAGAGCGCTGGTTCTTATATTCGCCGGGTGCGAAAAAAATCCTGAATCAGCGATCGGCACTCATCCTGACATACACCGTGCAAAAGTTCCGGCTGATGATTCAAACGCTTATCGGTTGCAAAATTGTATAACGAGCCGGCAGCTCCCCATTTGGAATCGTAAGCACCAAAAACCACCTTTGCCACGCGGGCGTGGACGATAGCTCCCATACACATGATACATGGCTCGACCGTAACATACATGGTTGTGCTTAACAACCGGTAATTGAAAGCCTTTTGAGCCGCTTGGCGCAATACCATAATTTCCGCATGTGCGGTGGGATCAGCCAGGCTGATGGTCTGATTGTGTGACCGGGAGATAATATCTCCTGTTTCGGCGACAAGTACAGCTCCTACCGGAACTTCGTGCTTTTGTCCAGCTTTTTTGGCCTCCTCAAGTGCCAGCTTCATGAATTCTATATGTTTCGTATCCATTGGATCAGATTAATAGAATCGTGAGGTGTAAGCAAATGAAATATTCGAATTAGGTTATCATTGACATAGTTTTGTTAATAGCTTATGAACCAAACAAATATCATCTGAAATCTGCATAGATAGTACATTTGCGCCCGTAGCTCAGCCCGGATAGAGCGCCGGACTACGAATCCGTAGGTCGCAGGTTCGAATCCTGCCGGGCGCACCAATGAAAACAAGGGGTTATGGCTTTAGGGCTGTAACCCCTTTTGGTTTTTGGTAGGTATTTGCCATAATTTTGCCAAAAAACCATTTTACCCTTTCTTACTCTTCACTACGCATAGATCCCTGGAAAATAGCATTAAGATTAGTTCCGTCTGCAAAACCGCCGGCATTCTCAATATATTTGCTATAAACTTTGATGATCATATCCGTATCGCGATGACCCATGACCTTAGCGATCCACAAAGGGCTCTCACCACAGCTCAAGGCATTGGTTGCAAAACTGTGCCTGGTTTGTTTGATTTCTCGATATTTTACTCCCGCTTTTTTTAATCAAAAGAATTCCTCGATGCTCTGCATCGGGGTTAATAAGATAAAAATTCATTTTGATACCTCGCAGCTCTGCTGCGGGGTAGTTCATTCAAAACTTAGTATAAAATTTTAAAATCTTGAGCCATATAGATAGAGCTTGTGAGGAAGTGGAAAGAT
>JAQBHK010000327.1:0-3206 GCA_032127815.1 Desulfobacterales bacterium | reverse complement strand
AAGAGCGCTTTGCTTGAAGAGCGCTATGCTTGAAGAGCGCTACGCTTTAGGATCGCTTCGCTTAAGGGGGAAAAATCTTTTTATCAATACCCCTCAAGGCCGCCAGGCCGCTCCTCAAACGAAGTGCTCTTCAAACGAAGTGCTCTTCAAGCGAAACGCTCTTTCCCCTGCTGCCGCAGGAGCTACTGTTCAAAAATATTAAGGGTCAGATCAACCCGGCATTGCTCGCCGATACCGTCTTTCGAAATAGTTATCTTCTCCGTCACCAGCAGGCGCTCCATTGTCTCCAGCTCGTAGAGCAGATGGTAAATGTCACTAAAGGCACCTTTAAACATCAGGCGAATCGGAATCTTGGTAAAATATTTCTCTTGCTCTTCAGGCAGCGGCTGTAGATTTATCAACACGATATTTCTGCGTTTAACCAAAGAATCAAGCTGTTTTAAAAACTTTCCAATTTCAACCGTTTCCGGAATCTGCTCCTTGATGGCCTTGAATTCGTTCGTGATGGCCTTTAAGCCGGAATTAAGGCGCTGCAGGTTCGATTCGGCCAGGTTCATATTCTCTAAACCTCCGGCATACCGGGCGTTTTCCAGCCGGATTTGAGTCTTTTGTCTAACACCCTGCTTTGCGACCCAGAATCCGCACATCCCCACAACAATAATGATGGTGAGAAGGCATATTAGATCAAGGGTTTTCAAACTCAGCCTCATCGGTTCCCTTTGTATTTATTTAGGCCTTTAAAATGGTTCTTTTTTAACAGTTCAGCCATCTTGCCCCCCGGCAATGCCGCACTCGATCTTGAACTGGATCTGCGGCAGGGCCTCACCTGTGTTAAGCATTGATTGCGCCCCGGCACCCTCTTTGGTCAATTTCAATACAACACCATTGAAGATGGGCTCATTTGCCAGACGGTTCATAAAATCCCCCAGATCCTCATTGGAACGGGAGAGCCCGGTAAGCTTCAGCATACTGCCGGAGTCCTGGCCTGGGCCAATATCCAGGACCAGTTGCGTAATCCAGGTGTATTCATTCATAATATCGGCCAGTTTTGCTAAAATTCGATAAAAAGGCTGTTTGGAAATTACGGCTCCCAGGGCGTTTTGCTGATTGCGCAGGTTTGTCATTTGTACCTGCAGGCTATTGATCTTTTCGATTTTTAATTCCAGATCCGCATGCATCTGTTGCAGTGGCTCGCGCTTGCTCTTTTTGGCAAAGACGGCCTGGGATTGAAATAGATGGAATCCGCCGATCATAGCAAGGGCCACGATCAGGCCGCCGCTCCATAACATAAGATGCTGCAGCATATGGCGACGAACCAGGGTGCCGGGATCAACCAGATTTATTTCTCTTATAGCCATGTAACTTTTCGCAGCGCCAGGCCCAGGGCCAGCGCGAATGGAGCGCCTTCATCTTTAACAGGCAATATATTGCCACCGGATAAAGTCAACATCCTCATAGGGTTTATGCATCTGGCAGGGATACTGAGCCGCCTTTCAAAATAACGGTCAATATGGTGGATCAAGGCGGCGTGGCCATACATGTAAATACCTTCGAAAACTGTATATTGCTCCTCGGACATCACACCGCTGATCATTTTATGAAACTCGAAAACCAGCTCGTCAATAGAAGGAGTTATCACCTGAAAAATAGCCCGGCGCATGTTCACCATGGTCGCATCAGGGGCACGATCATCACTATTGTCAGCGCTTTTGAGATCTTCATATGCAAGACCATGTGTTTTCAAAAGGAGCTTGGCATTATCTTTTGAGTCTAAAAGTTCAAAATTCGCGAGTATTTTTTCAATCAGCGTGTGTACCCCCCAGGGGATAATGCGCTGACCAAGAATGCTGTCTTGGGTAACAACGGCCAGCATGCTTTCAAAGTAGCCCATATTACACAAAATCACAGGATGCTGAGGGATTTTGTGAAAGTGTTTATGCAAGCGAATCAATGAAGAGACGCGGTAATCCACCGCTTCGACAACCAGGCCCGCCTTTTTCATCAGTTGCATATATTGTTCAATATACTTCCGCCGCACTACAACGACCGTGGCTTTATACGTCTTTTCATCAGCATTGACTTGGCGAGTGAGCGAAGGATAATCGATGGCGGCTTCTTCCAGAGGAAACGACAGGTACTTTTCGGATTCCCGCAGGATCGCTTCTTCCAGGGTTTCGGTGGCGCCGACTTGAAACCGTATGGGCAAAACCGATATGTTTTTGACGGGAATGTGAAGTACAGCGCTTTTGCCCCGAAAGTTTCGATTTTCCGTCATTTTTTTGACAGCGTACACTAAGCCGGGGTTTGCATCAGGAATTGAATCGATTTCTGCTTCAAGTTCTCTATGCGCCAAAGCCCTGATTGCAAAGCCCTGGCGGGTCTTTTTGAGCTGGACGGCGTAGATATTCCGATTGCCGATGTCGATCCCGATGGGATATTTGGAGTTTAAGTTCAGCATAAGACTGACAAACAATATGCTTTTATATAAATACCATATAATTTAAGATGGTTGTAAGCAAGCGGCAGGCACCGCCGGCCGTTATTTGGCTATATGTGCACCTGTTCCGTTTAATTCCTGCCCACATATAAAAGCAATACCCATGCCAATTATTATGGATTATGCCGGTTAATGCAACTTATATAAGATCAAACCCTAAATTAGCCGGTTATTGCTTGTTACTCGTTGCTGGTTGCCGGTTATTTGTTATTTGTTGCTGATCACTGAACACTGATAACTGATCACTGGTTGCGGGTTGGCGGAACAACAAACCTCCGGCGGAGCGTTCTGGCACGCCTTTTGCTTCGCTCTTATGGAATAGTGCAACCTTTGATGTGATGACAAAACGCGTCAAAATTGTTGCAAATTCTTTTGAAAATGACATAATTGTGAAGGTTCAGGGGTCGGAGGGATGAACATCGAACATCGAACGTTCAACATCGAATGGTGAATGAAAAAAAAAGGACGAATATAATAATCAATAATTAATTGTTAATTATTAACCATTATTTCCTGACACCTGACACCTGACACCTGAACCCTGAACCCTGAACGCCAACAAAAGTAAATGATGCTTCGAAAAACAATAAAAACAACCAAAAGGTCCGACGGCTTCACCCTTGTCGAGGCTCTTTTGTCCGTAGCTATTTTAGGACTTCTGGCCGCCACGATGGGGACCGTCTACTCATCCGCAAACCAGGCCCTGGCT
>JAQBHK010000326.1:0-36431 GCA_032127815.1 Desulfobacterales bacterium | reverse complement strand
CTACCACGTTGCGCGACGACTTGGTAATGGCTGTCTCTGTAGACTTGGATTCTATTAGGCGCCCGCTATTTATGGCCTTTCGAAAAGTGTCATACTTAACATCAATCTCTTGGACGGCTTCGCTTCTCGTATAGCCTTGATTCAGTAACCGCTGTGCTTTCTCAAGCACTTCGCAAGTCAGCACTTTGCCGCCGCGTCGCCCCCGACGTTGAACGAAAAATGCTTCGGGACCACCGGATCGAAGCTTGTTCAACGACCTGATAACGCTGCTCTTGGATACTCCAAAAGTTCTTCGTATATCAACCTGCCGGCAGGCACCGGAATCAATCAATTGAGACGTGATCAACCGAAACATCCGCTGATCGGTCTTCCTCTGAGAATAAATCGGATGAGTTGCTAAAAAATACGTCCAACTCTCCGTATTTCGCCAGACACTTACCAGACCGTTGATTTGGGTTGCACCGCGTGGAATAAGTGGTAATATCTGCTGAAGCATTGCACCTTTTTCCTTTCATATATTCGTGGCGAATTATGATGGTAAAGGTGTCATGCTCATTTTCCGGTTGCAATGACTTATTTCCAATCAGCGATAAAATCTCAACCACATGAAATAATACGGCATGTTGAGATGTTTGCTACTCAAATACCTTTTGAGGAGATCAAGTGTCCTGAATTTCTATACTTATATCGGATACCCGGATAGGCACAAATGAAACCAAGAAACAACCCTTCGCAGGATCTGACGGAAGCGTTCGAAAGTAAATGGGATGCATTCTGTCAAGCAGCTTCAGATGCAGGTATAACCCCGATAGATGATCCTGCAATCATGGCCGCCTCAAAACAGGTGTTCCACTTCAGTGATTTTGTATTAAAAAGCTGTATCCGCGATACTAAGATGTTTGCAAACCTGATCGGAAGCACAGATCTTCAGAGACGATTTTTGCCTGATGAATACAATAAGATGCTGGATTCGTTTCTTTCAGGGTCCCGGGACGATGCACATCTTTCAATCCTGCTTCGACGGGTTCGACGCCGTGAAATGGTTCGGATTGCCTGGCGCGATCTTTCCGGCTGGTCGGATCTTGCAGAGACCATGGCCGATCTTTCAGCCTTTGCTGATGCGTGTATAGATCAGACCCTGTCACTTCTATATCGGTGGCAGTGTTCCGAGTGCGGCATTCCTACCTGCAGTGACGGTTCTCGGCAAAAACTGGTTGTGCTGGGAATGGGTAAGCTTGGGGGGCAGGAGTTAAATTTTTCCTCCGATGTCGACCTGATTTTCGCTTATCCTGCCAGCGGCGAAACACGCGGTGGGGTTGCAGTGATAAATAATGAAGAATTTTTTGTGCGTCTGTGCCGGCGATTGATAAAAATAATTGGAGAAACAACTTCAGACGGTATTGTTTTTAGAGTCGATTTGAATCTGCGTCCTTATGGCGAAAGCGGCCCGCTGGTGATGAGTTTCGATGCAATGGAGACATACTACCAGGACCAGGGTCGGGAGTGGGAACGTTACGCGTTGATCAAGGCCAGGGTTGCTGCGGGTGACAAAAAAGCCGGCGCCCGGCTTCTTGAAAGACTTAAACCCTTTATATATCGCAGATATCTCGATTTTGGCGTCTTTGAATCTCTAAGGCATATGAAGCAGAAAATTTCTCTTGAAGTTAAACGGAAAGGGCTGGCAAACAATATTAAGCTAGGTCCCGGAGGGATACGTGAGATTGAATTTTTCGGCCAGGTATTGCAGCTCATTCGTGGCGGAGTTTCACCTGCGCTTCAGGAAAGCGGTATACAAAAAACAATGAAAGCTCTTGCACTTGAAAATATCATTCCTCAGAATGTATGTGGTGAGCTTACCGAAGCCTATGCATTTTTGCGTAACATCGAGAATCGTCTGCAGGCCTTTGCCGATCAGCAGACGCATGAACTCCCTTCAGATCCTGTTGCTAAAACGCGCCTGGCAGCATCCATGGGATTTGCAGACTCGGGGGCCTTTTTTCGCTGCCTTGAAAGTTACAGAGAAAATGTACACGATCATTTTAACAAATTGCTTCAAGCCAAGGATTCAGAATACTCAGGTGATCAAGTCGAAAGCATAGAAACCGGATTGGAAGCAGTATGGCAAAACCTGACAGAAGAAGACCACAGCCGTAATGTGCTGATAGAAACCGGATTTGAGAACCCCACGGAGGTTATAGGTCTTTTGGGTTACCTGCGCAACGATCAAGCAACGCGGTCACTCAGCCGTGAAGGTCGGCAGCGCCTCGACAAACTGATGCCGTTAATTTTAAAAAAGATTGGGCTGTCAGAACAACCCCTTTTTGTCTTGAATAGTATCATCGATCTTGTCAAGACCATTCAAAGACGTACCAACTACTTGGCTCTCCTTTTGGAGAATCCCACCACAATTGACCATCTGGTTAAGTTTGCAAGCGCCAGCCCGTGGATCGTATCGTTTCTGGCCCGTCATCCTGTTCTGCTGGATGAACTTCTTGACACCCGTAACCTCTACGCTCCTCCGCAGAAATCAGATCTGGTAGAGGAAGTGCGCACAAAACTTGATCGGATATCCGACCAAGACCTTGAATATCAGATTCAAGAATTGTGTATTTTTAAACAGATTAACACATTACGGGTGGCGGCAGCAGATATTACCGGAGTTCTTCCGCTGATGAGGACCAGCGATCATCTCACAGAAATCGCTGAGACGGTTTTAAATGAAGTTGTTGAACTATCGTGGAGCCATCTGGTTGAGAAACACGGAAGACCGCTATGCCGGTTATGCGAAAATGAAATCGGCAGGGGATTTGCCGTCATTGCCTATGGCAAGCTTGGCGGCATTGAACTCGGTTATAGCTCTGACCTTGATCTGGTTTTTTTACATTCGGGAATCGAGGGACTGACTCACGGCGGTTTGCAGCCCATAGATAATTCACAGTTTTTTGCCCGCCTGGGACAAAGAGTTGTTCATATCTTAACCGCGCATACGCCTGCCGGTATGCTTTATGAACTCGATATGCGGTTGCGCCCCAGCGGCAGTCAAGGTCTTCTCGTAAGTAACATAGAAGGGTTTAAAGATTATCAGATGAGTAAAGCATGGACATGGGAACATCAGGCTCTTATCAAGGCCAGGGCGGTAAGCGGTGATATTAAAATGGCCGGACGTTTTGATCAGATACGCAAAGAGGTCCTTGGCAGGCCGCGGATTAAAACCGACCTTCAAAAAGAGGTTACAGAGATGCGCAAGCAGATGCGCAGAGAGCTTTTGAACCCTGAACCGGGATTTTTTGATCTCAAACAGGATTCAGGTGGAATTGTCGATATTGAATTTCTTGTGCAGTATCTGGTGCTTTTAAAATCCTGTGAATATGCGGAACTCTTGCAGTGGACCGACAATATCCGTATTCTCGAAACCTTGATCGAAACCGGCATACTTGAAAAACATACGGCCAACTTCCTAAAAGAAGCATATCTTACCTATAGAGCAGCTGTACACAAGCTCAACCTCCAGGAAAAACCGGCCAGAATACCTGAAAGCAAATTTCGCAGCTTGAGGGATAACGTCGAGAAAATCTGGAAAGATATTATGGCTTCGCGTTAAGAATTCCCTACTGTCGACTTTCACTGCTGTCCGTTTTAATACGGTAACTCACCGCCCATTCGCTTCGCTCATTAGAGTCGCAGAGAACGCAGAGTTTATTTACTTTATTGTTTTCCGTTGAGAGGATAAAAAACAATAAGCTAAATCCCTGCCGGTATTTAGAGCCAAAAAATATCGCTTAGCGATTGATTTTTTTCTTTTATCGTCCTTTCAACGGTAAAAGAAAAGTATCTTTTCTTTGCGCCCTCTGTGGCTTTGCGGTGAAAAATGAAATCAAATTACATAAATCTCAACATGGTCCAATCGGCAAATGCACATGTTTGCTTGCGCCCCCCAAAAACTATCAATCGTACCCATCCCTGTAAATAATACAAAAATGCAATACTGCCGGCCTAAGAATACAAAAATGTAAGTAATATTTGGCATAATGACATATATGTAAGGCTACATCGTTCGTTAGCTGAGCTGAGCATAAAAAATATCTTTAAATTATTCAGCAAGATAGGTTTTCTTTGGGTTTATCTTGGCTCCATCGGCACGCTCTTTGCTCTATCACCACAGCAGATCCCGGGAAGATCAAAAATTATTAATTCTTAAAGAAATCCAAAAGGAGCGTATTGCAATGAAAAAGATTGAAGCTGTTATTAAGCCGTTTAAACTCGATGACGTCAAAGACGCTCTGAACAAAATCGGAGTCACCGGCATGACCATCAATGAGGTCAAAGGGTTTGGACGTCAGCGAGGTCATAAGGAAGTGTATCGCGGGGCCGAATACCAGGTCGATTTTGTTCCCAAAATTAAAATTGACATAGTGGTGGATTCATCCCTGTGCGATCAAGTCGTTGAGGTGATATCAAAAACGGCCCACACCGGCAAGACCGGTGACGGTAAAATTTTTGTTCTTCCGGTAGAGGAAGCCATTCGCATCCGTACCGGTGAGTCGGGCAAAGATGCTATTTAGCAATTACTTGCAACTCAGACATTGAAGCGAAATAAATTTACAAAAGGAGTGTAAGAATCATGAAAACAGTTATTTTGTCAGGTTTGGTTGTCCTGTTTAGTATTGTCAGCGCGTGGGCGGGAGATGAAACGCCCACGGCCCTCAGCAACAAAGAAGCCATCGATATGGTTCAGGTCCATGCCGACTATGTTTGGACTCTGGTGGCCGCGGCCCTGGTCTTTTTCATGCAGGCAGGGTTTGCCATGGTGGAGGCCGGATTTACCCGCGCCAAAAACGCTATCAATATTATGATGAAAAATCTTATGGATTTTTCCATTGGCTCCATAGCTTTCTGGGCCGTGGGTTTCGGACTCATGTTCGGTGCGACCAAAACCGGCTGGTTCGGGATGTCCGGGTTCTTTTTGAGTGATTTCACACCCGGTGGCGACCCCTGGGTGCTGGCGTTCTGGATGTTCCAGGTTGTCTTTGCGGCCACTGCCGCCACGATTGTATCGGGTGCCATGGCTGAGCGGACCAAGTTCAGCGGATATATTTTTTATAGTATTTTTGTCAGCGCTTTGATCTACCCTGTTTTCGGCAGTTGGGCCTGGGGCAGCCTTTTCCATGGCGGCGGCTGGCTGGAAGCCCTGGGATTTATCGATTTTGCAGGCTCCACTGTCGTGCATTCCGTTGGCGGGTGGGCGGCTTTAGCCGGTGCCATTGTCCTGGGACCGCGTCTGGGTAAATATGCCAAGGACGGTAAAATCAAACCGATTCTGGGACACAACATGCCGATGGCGGCCCTGGGCGTCTTTATTTTATGGTTGGGTTGGTTTGGGTTTAACCCGGGTTCAACCACCGCGGCATCCAAAGATATTGCCATGATCTTTGTCAATACCAACCTGGCGGCGGCTGCCGGTTCGATTCTGGCTATGGTGACATCCTGGGTCAAATTCGGCAAACCCGAGGTGGGCATGAGTTTAAACGGTGCGCTGGCCGGCCTGGTGGCCATTACCAGTGGCTGTGCGTCGGTCACACCGACCAGTGCCATTATCATCGGCGCGATTGCCGGTGTAATAGTGGTGCTGTCGGTTCTCTTTTTCGATCGCATCCGGGTCGACGATCCGGTCGGAGCTGTTTCAGTGCATGGCGTCTGCGGTGCATGGGGGACTCTGGCGGCCGGTATTTTCAACATCGGCGGCACCACCGGCAAAATTATCGGTGTTCAGCTGCTGGGCATCGGTGCCTGTTTTACCTGGGCGTTTACGACCGCTTTTATCCTGTTTAAGCTTATCGATATGACCGTCGGTCTCAGAGTGTCGCCGGAAGAGGAACTTGAAGGGCTCGATTTTGTTGAACACGGTGGTAATGCCTACCCGGATTTTGAGGTTTCATCCTATGGCGGTATGGTGCCGGCAGAATTATCGGTACGCTCGGTGCCGGCAGGCATGGAAGCAATGAAAGATTTCAAACAGCCGGCCTAGCAGCAGATAGAACCGGCCAAGAAGTAAGTTCAGATATTATTAATTAGTTTACGGCCAATGGTAGCAACGAAAACTTTTAAAACTAACTCGAGAGGATAAAAATGAAAACTTGGATCTGCAAACTGACACTTCTGGTAGTTACATTGACACTTATTTTCGGTTCTGCAAATACTTGGGCGGAAGAAGACAAACCTTCTGCTTCAGGAGATATCGGCGTTTTTAGCAAGTATGTATGGCGCGGTTATGAGTTGAGCAAAAACAGTGCTGTTATTCAGCCTTCGGCAACAATCAGTTATAAGGGTTTTGGCTTAAATTTGTGGGGCAACCTGGATACGGATGTTTACCAGGCCGCCAATAGTGAAAGCTTTAATGAAACCGATATGACTCTGTTGTACGATAAAAATTTGGGAATGGTCGGTTTGGGTGTCGGCTATATCTATTACGGACTTGACGGGGTTGTTGATTCCCAAGAAATATACGTTAGCGTAGGACTTGACACTCTGCTCTCACCTTCGCTGACGGTCTATCGGGAAATTGCACACGTCCCGCAGTGGTATCTCTCCTTTGGCATTTCACATTCATTTGAACTGCCCAAAGGAATCACTCTCGATTTGGCCGGATCGATTGGCTACAATGCTTCCGACGACGACGCCTTTGTGGAAGTAGACGACACCCTAAACCCGACGACGAACAAATACAGCGCCTTTCATGACGGACTTGTTTCGATCGGGCTCACGATCCCTTGGGGTGAATATTTTACCGTTATGCCCATGGTCGCCTATTCATTTCCGTTGACGACTGAGTCTAAAAACCTGATTCATTCTACAAATGCTTTCAGCAACGATTCTGACTATGTATTCGGCGGCATCACTGTGAGTATGGCTTTTTAGCACCTAAAACCTGCTTACCGCCCTGCACCTCCGGTAGCGGGATTTCGCAAGCTCAACCCCGACGACGGGATCTTTTACGTGCAGTTGCGATGAAATCGGTAATTGCAGATATTTTAGAGGCAGTAATGGAAACAAGCCGAGGCCGTGTCTTGCGGCCATAAAGGCGTGGCCCCAGGGCACAATCCACATTAATCCGTGTCTGCCGGCGACAACGTTGTCGCCGGCAGACACGCCAAGCTTCTTGTGTTTGTATTTGGTATTACGAATTCATCAAATTTTATCTGCAATCAAGAGCCTATGCTTACATTTATGTAATATACTAGAGCCTGTTTTTACAAAAATGTCACCCATTTTTTTTGACGAGTACTCTTTTTTCACCATAACATATTGCAAATATTATTAAATCAATTTTACAGCATTGTGGCACGACTATTGCGTTACCAACAAGATAAATGTTTTTATCCCTAAACATGCCCCTGGGACATTTAGAAGTTATGGTCATGGAAAAAAATATAACCTCAATTGAGGTAGGGCGTTGATGCAAACTGACACAAAAACTGAAAAACAATCCATCTCAAAAGTGCTTCAGGAAAAACGGGAAGCGCTGATCTCTAGTTTTATCAGCGGGGAGGCCCCCGACTTCCCCCGAGAGCACGCTTGCTTTTTAGACGATTATTTTCGTGAAAGTTTTGCGATTAGCCGCATCGGTCCTCATATGGGTCTTAGCAAAAATCCTTATGCAATTATTGCCCTGGGCGGTTATGGCAGGCAGGAGCAATGCATTTATTCGGATGTAGATCTGCTTTTTCTTTTTGGAAAAAGGGTTCCCGACGAGGCTGAAGAACTTGTCCGTGAGATTATTTACCCATTGTGGGACATCGGTCTTGATGTCGGCTATGCCACTCGATCCATTAAGGAATGTGTAAATCTGGCCGGTAAGGAAATTGAAGTGTTGACGTCTGTTCTGGATGCCAGATTCATATGCGGTATGTCGCTTTTATATTTAGAGCTTATGGATCAGCTTCGCAAAAAAGTGGCACGCAAAAAATCACAACAGATCATAAGCCGGCTGGTTGCAGACAACTATCGGCGACATACCTATTTTGGAGATTCTGCCTATCTGCTTGAACCCAACATCAAGGAAGGCCAGGGAGGGCTGCGGGATTTTCACACCATGTTTTGGCTTGCCCGCATAAAATCAGATATTAGACAGTTCAGAGATCTTGAGTATCACGGCTATATTTCTCAGGACGAGTTTCAACGGTTGCGCGAGGCGTTGCGGTTCATTAGAAATGTAAGGAACTGCCTGCACCATTTAGCCGGCAGAAAGTGTGATCAGCTTTATTTTGAGTACCAGATTAAGATGGCCGATGCCTTAAAGTACCAAAAAAGGGATGGGCAGCAGCCGGTGGAAAGATTTTTAAGCGAGCTTCACGGCCATATGGAATTTTTAAAACAGCAGCATCTGATGTTCCTATATGAACTGGGTTATACAGGAAATTCAAAGCGCAAAAAAAAGGTCAGAAAGCATACAGGAGTAAGTGGCCTGGTGGTAACGGAAGAGAGGATGCTCAATTTTGCTTCCCCTGAGCAAATCGTGAAGGTTCCGGATCTTTTGATGAAAATATTTGAAGAAAGCGCACGCTTAGAAGTTCCGTTAAGTGCCGAGGCCAGGCGGCTCGTTAGAGAATTTATTTATCTTGTAAACAAGGAATTTTCATCTTCGGCTTTAAATGTCAAATCATTTGAACGGATTTTAGTCACTCCGGCTCCGACATTCAATGTGCTCAATGACATGTTAAATACCGGTTTTCTGGAGCGGTTTATACCGGAAATCAAAGGAATCATTAACCGCATACAGTATGATGAATACCATCTCTATCCGGTGGACAGGCATTCGCTGCGGACGGTTCATACCATAAAAAAATTCAGCACATCCGAGAGTATCTCAAAAGACCCGTTAGGCCATGATCTTTATATGCAGCTTAAAAACAGAAAGCTTTTGCTCTGGGCGGCGCTTTTGCACGATATCGGCAAAGGTAAACCCGGGGGAAACCATTCCCAAAAAGGAGCAAATATTGTGCGCTCGGTACTTTCAAAGAAAAAGTACCCGGCTGAAGAGATTGAAGAGATTTCATTTCTCGTTAAAGAGCATCTGCTGCTGATTAAAACAGCAACCCGCAGGAATATCCATGACGAAGAGACCGCTATATTATGTGCCCGGAAAATAAAAAACAGTAATCGTTTGAAAAGGCTATACCTTCTTACCGTTGCCGACTCCATTGCCACCGGGCCCAAAGCTTGGAACGACTGGACCGCAGTTCTTTTGAGGGACCTATTCTTCAAAGTCCTTAGTATTCTGGAAAAAGGGGAACTGGCCACCAGTGAAGCTGTTGAAGTTGTTGAAAAGAAAAAAGCAAAAATTCTGGATTCAGTAAGTGAGGTACAGGCCCAGCGGGAGCGAGAAACACTCTTTAATTTTATGTCACCGCGATACATTCATTATACTTCGGATGACGATATTCTTGAACATATCGAGCTTTACAAAAATATGGGTACGGCTGATTTTGTCTGGAGCATTGAGCGTGTGCCCGACTCCGACACAAGGATGGTTACCATCTGTGCCAAAGACCGCCCCGGGCTGATTTCAAAGATAGCAGGAACATTTACCCTGAATAGTCTCGATATCCTCAATGTACAGGTGTTTACATGGCGGAATAATATCGCCCTTGATATCTTTGAAGTCAAACCACCTCCGGATCAGATCTTTGAAGCCGAAAAGTGGGAGCAAATACATAAACATCTCCAATCCGCTCTGTCGGGCGGGCTGGATCTCACGGTGGAATTGGACAACAAAATATCTGGTTTTCGATCCGCAAGGCGCCCAAAGGGGGAAAAACCTCATCGTATTGTTGTGGATAATACCAGCTCCAGTTTTTTTACCATTATTGAGGTATTTACTTACGATTTTCCGGGACTTCTTTACTATATTACAGATGCATTTTTCAGGTGCAAACTTGACGTATGGGTAGCAAAAATCGCTACAAAAGCTGATCAGGTTGTGGATGTCTTTTATGTCAGGGATTTTGACGGACAAAAGGTCGATTCACCGGATCAGGTGGCGGGCATTCAAGCAACCATTGAAGAGGTTTTGCCGGGCACCAATCCTGCAAAGTCCTATAACAAATAATTTATTAATATGCTTCGCCATTTTGGAATGGATCAGCATCAAGGGGGAATGAATTCAAATGAAAAAGATTGGTTTAATGCTCTCTTTGGTCTTAGGTAAACGCATCGGATACGGCAAGGAAGCCATGTTCCCGTCCAGTATATCCCTGACCGCCCTGGGAGCCGCATTGTTATGGTTCGGTTGGTTCGGTTTCAACGCCGGCAGCGAACTGGCCGCAGACGGTGTGGCCGCCTCGGCGTTTATGGTTACCAACACTTCCGCTGCCATGGGAGCCCTGGCGTGGATGTTTGCCGAATGGTTGGTCAGTAAAAAACCGACGGTATTGGGGATCGCTTCGGGGGTTGTTGCCGGACTGGTGGCGATCACGCCGGCAGCAGGATTTGTGGATTTGAAAGCTTCCCTGGTGATCGGCCTGGTTGCGAGTGTTATGGGCTTTTACAGTGTATCCGTGCTTAAACATAAACTCGGTTATGACGATTCTCTGGATGCGTTCGGTGTGCACGGCGTGTGCGGTATCTGGGGTGCCCTGGCAACCGGCCTTTTTGCCAATCCGGCCATCACCGAAAGCGCCAAAGGTTTGTTTTATGGGAATCCCAAACAGCTTGGGATACAGGCCCTATCCATCATTGCCACTGCTGCCTATTCCGCGGTCGGAACCCTCATTGTGATTTATATCACCAAGTTTATCACCGGCGGGCTGAGAGTGGATGAAGAGAATGAAGTTATGGGTCTGGACAACACTATTCACGGTGAACGGGCATTTGAAATCGACTGATGTAAATTACAAGCGGCAAAGCCGCATTATATAAAATAGTGCAACGATTTTATGAAAGGAGTAAAAGTATGAAGAAAATTGAAGCCATCATCAAACCGTTCAAACTGGATGATGTCAAGGAAGCCTTAAATGAAATCGGCATCCAGGGGATGACCATTTCAGAAGTCAAAGGGTATGGGCGGCAGAAGGGTCATAAAGAAATCTACCGCGGCGCGGAATACGTGGTGGACTTTATTCCCAAAATCAAGATTGAGATTGTTGTAGAAGACGACCGGGCGGAAGAAGTCGTCGAAAAGATCCAGGATGCCGCCAATACCGGAAAAATCGGTGATGGAAAAATATTTGTCTTTTCCGTTGAGACAGCCATCAGGGTGCGTACCGGAGAGAGAGGCAAGGACGCCATATAGAATTGATGAATTCATAAAAAGGGGAATTCATTTGGTGTTTAGTATTTTGTGTTTTGTTTGATCGCCAACCACTAAACACTAAATACAAAATACTTTCGCTAAAAGGTCGCTTTTCTGACTTTTTGCGAGACCATATTTACTAATCTTTAATTATTAACGAGGAGGAATGATAATGACACCAAAAGACGTATTGGAAATGGCAAAAGAAAAGGGCGCCCGGGTTGTAGATTTACGCTTTATGGATTTTCCGGGCGTGTGGCAGCATTTTACGGTGCCTTTAAGCGAACTGACTGAATCGAACTTTGAAGACGGATACGGTTTTGACGGCTCCAGCATTCGCGGTTGGCAGCCGATCCACGCCAGCGACATGCTGGTGGTGCCGGACGCCACCACCGCTAAAATGGATCCATTCTTTGAAGTCCCGACTTTGGTTTTGATTGGAAACATCGTTGACCCGATTACGCGGGAGTCGTATACGCGCGATCCACGCAATATTGCCCAAAAGGCCGAAGCATACCTAAAGCGCAGCGGGATCGGCGATGTAGCTTATTTTGGCCCGGAAGCTGAATTTTTCATCTTTAATGACATCCGTTTTGAATCTGCCAATAACCGGGCATTTTATGCCATAGATTCACTTGAAGGTGTTTGGAACTCCGGTCGGGATGAAGGCCCCAACTTAGGGTATAAGCCGCGCCATAAAGAGGGCTACTTTCCGGTTCCGCCTATGGACAAATATCAGGATATGCGGACTGAAATGCTTCTGACCCTGGAAGATCTGGGTATAGATGTCGAATGCCAGCACCACGAGGTCGCCACCGCCGGCCAAGCCGAGATCGATATGGTGTTCAAACCGCTACTGCAGATGGGCGACCAACTTATATGGTTCAAGTATGTGCTTAAAAACGTGGCCAATAAATACAATCATACCGTCACGTTCATGCCCAAACCTCTTTTTAACGACAACGGCAGCGGTATGCACACCCATATCAGTATCTGGAAAGAAGGAAAGCCGCTTTTTGCCGGTGACAAGTATGCCGGCGTATCACAGGAGGCGCTGTATGCCATTGGCGGAATTCTAAAACATGCCAGGGCTTTGTGTGCCATTACCAACCCGACGACCAACTCTTACAAGCGACTGGTACCCGGCTTTGAGGCCCCGGTTAATCTGGCTTACTCCAGTCGCAACCGCAGCGCGGCGATTCGGATCCCCATGTACTCGGCGTCACCCAAGGCCAAACGGATAGAGTTCAGAACTCCTGATCCGTCCTGCAACGGCTATATCGCATTTTCAGCCATGCTCATGGCGGTTATTGATGGTATCGAGAACAAGATCAATCCCGGCGATCCCCTTGACAAAGACATTTACGGGCTGCCGCCCGAAGAACTGGCAGAAATACCCTCTGCACCGGGCTCGCTGGAAGAAGCACTCGCAGCCTTGCAAGCAGACCATGATTTCCTTCTCAAAGGCGATGTCTTTACCAAAGATGTCATCGACACCTGGATCGAATACAAGATTAAAAATGAAGTCAATGCCGTCAAACTGCGGCCGCATCCCCACGAATTTTTCTTGTATTTCGACATATAGCCTCCCTAAAACAGCAACAGCCCGCTGAGAAATCAGTGGGCTGTTGCCTTACATACCAGTATGGTTATTAGAAAAAGAGCGGCCCCCAAGTAATCAAGAATTAAGATCTTCTTCTTAGCGGGATGGTTGTTGAATCAGATATTGTATGACTGGAAAGCTAAGCCAGAAATAAAAATGTCTATCCCCCCTCTGAGATACCCAAAAGATACCTAAGGCTTTATTATGTCCTGAAAAACCTGGTCCTTTAGCCAGTATTCTTTACATTTCTTTGGCTCAATTTGAATCGCTCAATTTAGGTCCAACATATGCGGCGAAACCACCTGAACCCCTTGTTTATAAGGATATGCCGACTCTACCGGTGCAACAATCCAGGCCTTGTCAATCTGCAAGTCGTTTAATGCATTCCAGAAACTGCGTTTGACTTCGGGAGAAGTCGAAGCCTTGATCTCAATCGCAAGGCGTTGCCGGCCCTTTTCAAGTATAAGATCAATCTCCGCCCCGGCCGCGCTGCGATAAAAATACTGCTTCCAATCAGGATATGCCGCCGCAATATTTTCAATCACAAAGCCCTCCCAGGATGCGCCGTAAACCGGATGACCCAGAAGATCGTTATGGGTTTTGATATCCAGCAGCGCATGCAGCAGCCCGGTATCTCTCAGATAGATTTTGGGAGATTTAACCAAGCGCTTTTTTAAGTTGGCATAATATGGTTCAAGCACGCGCAATAGATACGTCTGCTCCAGCAACGCGACATACGAGTTGACGGTATGGTGGCTGACGCCCAGCGACTCACCGAGACTGGAGCGGTTTAAAAGTTGTCCGTGAATATGAGCGCACATCTGCCAGAAACGCTCGATTCTGCGAGCCGGTATATTAATTCCCAACTGAGGAATATCTCGTTCGAGAAAGGTACGGACAAAATCCAGACGCCACTCGTAACTGTTTATTTCATTATTCGCCAGAAAACTGCGCGGAAATCCTCCCCGCAACCATAAGGTTCGCTGAATTTGCAAGGGTTCCGCCACATTAATTTCTTTCAGCAAAAACGGCGTCAATTCGATAAATGCTATTCGACCCGCCAGCGTTTCGGAGGTTTGTTTGATAAGATCGGGAGATGCCGAACCCAGGATCAAAAACTGCCCGTTGTCCCCATGGCGGTCGATTTTTGACCGCATCTCCGCAAACACCTCCGGCAGGCGTTGGATTTCATCCAGGCAGATAAGCTTGTCGGCATTGAGATTAAAAAAGGCCTCCGGGTCCCGCAGCTTGTTTAGATCGGCACGGCGCTCTAAATCCAGGTAGACGGCACGGTCTGAATCGGCAATCATCTCTTGGGCTAATGTGGTTTTGCCGCACTGCCGCGGGCCGAGGATCGCCACAGCCGGCATGGTCCGGAGCTTGAATTGTATTTTTTCGGTGATTGCACGCGGAACATAATTTTGCATATTGGAACCATAACTTCCAATTTACGGAAAGTCAAGCTATTTGTATTGCAAATTGGAACCACAGCTTCCAATTTGCAACAACATAGCGCCTTGCACTTACGGTGCGGGAAGGGAAAGGGGCAAAGCTTGAATTGCAACAGCGAGCGCATTCCCCGTCCCGCCAGGGCGGGGCTGCAGGGTTCTTTAATTGTGAATAACAGTTGACATTTGTCCTTTTTCCCTTCCGCTTTTATTTGATATGCGTTCTATCTTATTCTAATATACCCCTATAAATAACATTTATATAAAATAACAACCCATTAAAATATCATAAATAACGACATAATTACCCGCTAAAAAAACATAAAATGTATTGTTTTGCCTCGGAAGATCTTAATGTCTGGAGATCAAGCCCGCAACGCAAACCCCTTGTTGCCCGCGGGGGCCGGCAAGTAGGAAAGACATATTTAATTCGGATTAATTGCAGTTCACTACCTTTAGACCGACCATAGAAGCCAGTTCGGATTGCCTGTCATCGAGAGTTAGAAACCGATTTGCTTTCAGCGCTAAAGCCGATGCAACATGTATAATATCCAAGGATCTTGATCCTGTATTTGCCGTATTATTATGGGCCAAATCAATGGCAAGGTTTAATGTATCCGTCCAGTTAATCTGCGGATAATAATAAACACCCCGGGTCTTGTGTTCGCTGAATTTTGCCAGAGTTAGCCGGATCTGATTATCTGTTATTTCCATCCTGAACTGTTTCAAAAAGATCGCATTCGTAAACTCAAGCTCATGAAAACGTGTTAAAGGGATAGCTTCATTGTTTTTTCTAAGCCAATTAGCAACCTCAAGAGAATGCTTTTCTTTAATATAGAGTTTAACAATTATGCTGGTATCTGCGTATAGCACTTAGAATCTATCCTGTCTGTCTTCAACGATGATCTCACTTACAGGTTTGCCTTCAAGCTCAATCGCCTCATTGTAAAAATCCGGCCAGTTAATATTGCTTTTGGGCCCTAGAGACGTTATTTTAGCCACGGGTTTGCCTCTTTTGGTAACGGTTATTTCTTCACCGGCGTTGATATTTTTTAATACTTTAGCGAAATTTTTTTGGATTTCTCCGACTGTGGTAGTTTTCATGATTGGTCCTTTGTGTTTTTACGCACAATTTATGCGTAAAAACACAAAATGTCAAGATCGTTTTACTGGAACTTTTTCGTTGTAAATTGATACCTAAAGATCCAGGCGGATAAAGCAAAAATTCGGATATGAACATATTTACCTACGGAACCTTAATGATACCTGATGTAATGTATGCCGTTACAACCCGTGAGTTTCGTTTTATCGACGCGATACTAAGAGGCTATGCCCGTTTTACGGTCAAAGGAGCATCTTATCCGGGTATTACCCCGGTAACAGATGCAGTCACGGAAGGGATTGTCTATTTTGATGTGGATGAACCGTCATTGGCGCGGCTGGATATATTCGAAGGCGATTTGTATCGGCGGACTCCGATACAGACAGAGACTCAAGGGGGAAAAATACTGAATGCCGAAACGTATGTTATCAAACCTGAACATCGGGATTATCTGTCTTCAAAAGGATGGGATGTAGACGACGTTATCTCCGATATAGAGCCCGCCTAACAGGTGGTCCAGTTGGCTGACTCCCGATGCCACTCGCAACTTTTCTAAATGCATTGATTCCTCGCTTTCATGAGAAATATGGATTAACGATAATGGCGGTGATCAACGCCATGTCTTTTGGCCTTATACGAGAACTTGCGTACGGTTGTTTTGAGCAGTTCTGAGGCTAAGCTGATATTTCCCCGCGTGTTTTTAAGGGCATCGATGATCATTTCTCTTTCAAGATTTGCCACAGCGTCGTCCATGGAGAACGCCGGCAATGAGTTTGATTCTGTGCCGGTTTGCAGTGTGGGAGGCAAATGATGACCGTGAATCACCTTTTCTTCACACAACAGGACCGCCCGTTCGATACAGTTCTCAAGTTCTCTCACATTACCGGGCCAGTGGTATTCCATGAGCATATCAATCGCAGGTGTAGAAAACCGCCTGATATCTTTATGATTTTCTTTGGCGTATTTTTCAAGAAAATAGTCGGCCAGCAGCAGAACATCTGTTTTGCGTTCTCTTAGCGGCGGCATGTAAATGGGAAATACATTCAGACGATAATAGAGGTCATCCCTGAAGGATTCCTGCTCCACAGCTTCTTCCAGGTTTTTGTTGGTGGCGGTGATGATACGAACATCCGTTTTTATGGTCTTGTGGCCTCCGACACGTTCAAATTCTTTTTCCTGCAATACCCGCAGCAGGTTTGCCTGGACATCAAGGCCGACAGATCCGATCTCGTCTAAGAATATGGTTCCTTTGTCGGCAAGCTCAAATTTTCCCAGCTTCTGTTTGATGGCTCCGGTAAAGGCGCCTTTTTCATGACCGAACAGCTCACTTTCAATGAGATTGGTCGGGAGCGCCGCACAATTAACTTTGACAAAAGGACCTTTTGATCTGGAGCTATTGTAATGTATAGAGTTGGCAACAAGTTCTTTACCGGTGCCACTCTCTCCGCGGACAAGCACCGTAGCATTACTTTTGGAAACCTGAGAAATCATCTGGTAGACTTCTCGCATTTTGTTACTGTTGCCGATAATATCCGTAATACTGTAGCGATTTTCCAATTCGTTTCTTAGTCTTTTATTCTCTTCTCTTAAATGCTCCTTTTCCAGGCGGATTGTTTCCAGATTGATAACATGCTGTGCAAGCATGGTAGCAATCACAGACATGAGTTTTGTCCCTTCTTTCAGGGAATAGGATTTCTTATACGGCTTGTCGACACTAAATGCTCCGATAACCTGGTTGCCCCTTTTTACAGGCACACATATATAAGATAGTTCCTGTTCCAACTTTGACTTTCTGGAGGCTGTCCGATCAAGAAAAAGCGGTTCCTCGCTAATTCTTGGTATGGCGACAGCCTCGCCGGTCTGGATAACCCGCCCGGTAATGCCTTCGCCCAATTTATATTTTCCCTTTTCCATGGCGGTCCGGGAAAGTCCGTGGGCCACTTCTATGTTAATTTCATCGCGTAAAGGGTGCAAAATGGTTACGGTACCTCGAACCATGTTCATTGAACTGGAGAGAATCTCTAAAACTCTGTATAAGGATTTTTTAAGGTCCAAATGCTCATTTAGCGCCTTGCTGATTTCATAAAGCAGGGTAATATCTTCGATTTTTTTCATGCAGCAACCTTTCCCGGGATGCTCCTGGTCGGTTCGTTGAGCGTGCCTTTCTAATCAAAAAATAGGGTTCAAAGGTTCAGAGGCTTGCCCGCTTCCGGCGGGTTCAAAGGTTCAGAGGTTGATCCCCTCATTTAATTACCTCTATGGAATCAATGGTAGGAAAAAAGCGTGAAGCGATTAACCCTGAACGCTGAACCCTGAACCCTGGTCGCCTTCGGCGCCGCCAAAGGCGGGTAAACCTCCTAACCCAGACCGACTGGATGTCCAATTTTTGTGAAATCCCGTAGCATATAACGGTCTACGGCCATTTTCATCTGGTTAATGACGAGGTCTGTATTAGGACCGAACGTATAACAAATTTGTAATAAATAGCAATTTTTTATTTGATACCTAAAATATTGACTTAAGAAAAAGATGAATATTACCGAAAAAGATTATATGGTATCAGGTTGCGTGGTTTTATGCTTTAAATCAGTTGAACATCTTGCAATTCCTTTTCATATTCATTAAAATATCATGATAAAGCATGGTTGCTATATGTTAGGGTGTATTTAAATTTTAGAGCAATATACAGGCGGTTATGATCTAAGAGCGAGTTTGGCTGGCTTTCCGTAATGCGCCTTTGGAGAAGGAATCTATTGTGATGACCGACAGTTCTGGAAACCGAGTGCGAATGACTAATGATAAAGCAAAATTGCGACCAGGCAATATATGGGTAATCTCTAAAGGCAAGCTCACAAATATGGATTTAAGCCGCATTTGTGAGGGGGGTAAAACAGAGACCGTAACCGCATACAGCTTATCTGAATTAGGCCGGTACTTGCTGGATCCTAATCCCATCCATGTAAAAAAAAAACTGATTGGATGCGAGGTCCATTACTACCCGCCATTTTATGAAATTAAAAGAAAGATCAGGAAAATATTGCCCAAAAAGTTGCATGGGCTGATTAAAGATGAGTACATGCCTCCTGAGGCCCTCCTGTCAAATTACGTGACAAATAAAGCCCCCATGAATGATGAGAATCTTGAACTGCACTTAAACCGGGTGATGGCATTATTAAGGCCTTATGACCCTGTAATTAAAAGACTATCCGGTTTGGACCAGAGTAAGATAGCAGATATTGTCGGGACATGTCAGGATGTTGGCGGCAATCTTTCATATTTAAACATTCAAGGCAGTATAGATGCTAAAATTGATTATATAGCTGAATTTATTTATAAAAATGTTGGTGTGATTCTTGAAAGGGCCTATCTTTCAGATGGGTTGTTCGAAATGAAGGGGTTTGATTTCCAATCTTATGCAGTAGAAAAATCATACAGACTGATTAAGTTTGTAATAAATGGAGAGACTAAGGCCTGTGTTCTAGGCGTTGATGATAAAGTCAAATACTGGGTTGAGGATGTCAAACTTTTACATTATCTGCAGTTGTTTGCTCAATTAATTAAAATGAATCCAAAATTAAATAAGTCGCTTAAGCTATGCATGACCGGCAAAGCCGAGCCGATGAAATTGTTTTTTAATCAACAGCTTGAGATCAACTATTCTGAAGCTAACCTTCCTGATATATACAGAAGAGTCTTTGAGATACATGGCATAGCGCCAAGCAAAAAAAGTGTCATCAAACGTGTATTGAATCATTCTCAATTAGGGGTTACATTCAACTATGTTCCTCTGTCCAGGACCAGTGCAGATAGATTATTTGTCAACTTTTCTGTGATGCATAATTTTAAAGCCCTAGAGCCTATCAAGGATGCTTTGCCTCAGGTATATTCGGAAATTGACAAGAGTGCTTCCATAACTGAAGTGGGCAAATTCTATTTGCTCGATTCTTTCAGAGGATACAAAGATGATTCATGATTATAAAGAGAATGACTATGCCTGGATACAGGAACTGATGCAGTATCCTCAAAATTTAGATCGTCAGCTGGATTTTTTTGAAGATACGTCCCAGATTCAAGTTCCCCAAGATCCGATAGAACAAGTTGTTTTCCAGGATAAAGCCAAGGCTGCTATCAGGAAGATCGCGCAGAACAAGGGGCATATCCTAATGGTGGGCAAGCCGGGGACCGGCAAGTCAATGCTTGCTAATATGTTTAATGAGGTTCTTGACAAGTCCCTGGGGGATTATTTGAGACCGAAAGAAGTAATTGTAGCCTATCCGGGGAAGGATAAAAACAACATACGAATTGCCTATGAAGATCCTGAAAAGATCGAGGACCGCATCCAGGAACTCAATAGCGCGATAGAAGCCGCTGAAAACAGTGTCGACAAATTCAGTCTTGCAGATCAGATAAATTCGGTAAGGAGAGTAAGAAACGGCCTGCTTCTGGCAACAGGTGTCAGTGTGATGGCGGGCTTTTTCTTCCCTGTAGCATTTATTGCCACCGGACTTACCGGTATCGGTTCAATCTTCATGTACATGCAGGAGAATAATCACAAGGTCCAGGAGAAAATACAAAGAGAGTCCCTGGCCGTTAAAAAGAACGCCGTCAAACATCTATTTGATATGGTTCCGGAAGTTCTTTATGACCCCGGCAAGGATAAGGAATTGATGGCCAGGGTATCTGAACCTGATTCCAGGAATATGAAGGGGGGATTCAGGCATGATCCTTATCAGTCCGGCAATCTTCATACGCCTCCCCATAAGCGGGCGTATTTAGGCGCCCATGCCAAAGCTCGGATTATTTACATTGATGAGCTAAAAACGCTGGTCAAGGTCGGCTACATGTCGGATCTTTTGGAGATAATGCAGAATAAGAAGTTCATTCTTGAGGGCGGCAGGAATTCAGGGAGCGGTGCGGCAGACCGATCAGAAAATCATTTGAAGGCCGATAATATTATCGTGGCATGCTGCAACCACGATACTTTGGGATTTCTCCAGCAGGAAGGAGACGGCGCTTTTCTTAGTAGAATAGAGGATAAAGGAGAAATTATCCAACTGGAAAGTGCCGTTCCGGAATCACCCGAGAATATCATACAGGTTGCTCAGTATGTTAAGCAGGAGATACTTAATCTTGGAAGAGAACTACAGGACGTCTGGCAAGAGGTAATAGAAAAAGAAGGCTATGAGGGTGTTCGGAAAAGAAGTGAGCACATCTTCGGCAAACCTCTCCCTGAAGGTTATAAGCTGCAGGAGAGAGAATTTTCCAGAGGCGCTGTTTTGGAAATCATTAAAGAACTTCGATGCCGCAGCTCAGATAAAAAATTGAGCAGTATGTTAAGACCGATAAACGGTATCATCAAGACGGCTGAGTTCGAGGCCATTATCGACAATTCACAACTCGTCCGATCAGAACATGTCAGATGCGCGCTGGGCAAGCATATAAGTCTTGAAGGAACTCTTTCCAAAGAGATTGTTAAGCATAAGAAAGATCTAAAGAAATATATCAGCGCCTTGACCGACTCCATCGGTTACGTCGTCGGTCTGGCGGTATTTCATTCAAAATCGAGCGGCCAGATGTTCGGCTTACCCCTGCCGATTCATTGTCAAATTACTGCCGGAGGGGCAGATGCAGTTACGGCGCCCGGCAAGATCGGCGATATTGCCAGAGCTGCCGCGCAAAATGTAAGAGCATCAATCAAACATGTATTAAAGAAGATCGGGGCACCTTACGTGGGTTATGAGATGCATGTTGAATATATTCAGGCGCATGACGGCGTAGAAGGTGACAGCGCTTCCGTTGCCATGGATATTGCCCTGATTTCTGATTATGTTAAGCAGCCGGTCAATCAGAAATACGGAGTTACCGGATCCTTAACGGGTGATATTATCCTTGCAGTCGGCGGGGTTACCGAAAAACTCAGATCCATCATGGATACTGCCGTCGGCATGGAGGGTGCCTGCGTTCCCTGGCAGAACAAGCATGACATTGAACCTTTGCTGATCAACGCAGAATATGAATATATACAAAAAGATGAAGTCCCCGGAATCAGGATTTACAGAAGCAAAGACCACAAAGACCCTTTTGACATATACTTTTGCAAGACAAAATATAATGCTTATAAGATCTTAATGGGTCTGGATAAGGACGAAGTTGAAAATCGAATGGCCCAAAGAAGCCGGAAAGATTTAGATTTTATCCGGAACATTAAGGATGCTGCACCTGACAAAACAGATTAAGTGCTTGAGACCTTTTGTATAAGTTCTACCAGAGTCGCCCCCCACCCGCCGGCATCGTAAGGTGCGGCTTTAAAAGATAATACCATGGGATTTTTTTTTAAAAGTTCCTGAACTCTTTTTTTAAGTATGCCTTTGCCTTTGCCGTGAATAATGCGTACAGAAAAGATTTGCTTTTCAATACAGGCGGTAAAGTAATCCTCCAGCAGGTCCGGGATATCCCGCGGTTGAAAGGTGTGCAGGTCCAGAATATCTTCTATGGGCATTTTTATCGGTTTCATGATATGATATTACCTTAATTGAGTTAAAATTCAATTAAATGTTTAACATGATGAAATTTATAGCACTCCCTTTTTTTGCATACCTTCTGGGCTCAATCCCTTGGGGCCTTGTTTTGACCCGCATGTTTACTTCAGTCGATATCCGGCGGCACGGCAGCGGAAACATCGGTGCCACCAATGTCAGACGACTGGCCGGTCCGGCATTAGGTGCGCTGACCCTTGCGGGGGATGTGCTGAAAGGCGCTATTCCGGTCTGGCTGGCTTTGACCATCACAGGTGCGGGTGATGTGCAGGGTGAAATCTACATTGCCGTTGTCGCTTTTTGTGCTTTTGCCGGGCACCTGTATCCGGTATATTTAAAATTCAAAGACGGCGGCAAAGGAGTTGCCACCGCCGCCGGCTGCTTTTTTATAATATCACCCGCCGCCGGCATTGTCGCGATACTGGTCTTTATCATGTTTGTCTGCTGGGTTGATCGAGTCTCCGCAGGGTCGCTTGCGGCAGCGGCCGTCCTGCCGGTTGCTGTTTGGGAGTCCTCTCATTCCACGACCTTCACCGTATGTGCCGTGGCAACAACCATATTCATCTATATCCGTCACACGGATAATATCAAACGGCTTTTGTCGGGAACAGAACCGACAATATCAAACTAATTTGGTTCATTTGTTCCGGTTTTAGTGAGCAAATTAGTGACGAGAAAGCGAAGGCATGGGGAATCAGCGGATTTATTATGCAGCCGGTGATTATGAGGGAGCTTGCCAAAAAAATGCGAGAGGTGCTGGACGAGGGGGATTGATGCTGGAAACTGGAAACTTGATGCTGGTTGCCCAGGCTTCGCCGGGCAGGCGAGTTTCGAGTTTCAAGTTTCAAGCGAAAGCAGTCGGGCTTTACCAGGCGGTGTTGACATGGGGGTAGGAGAGCATCTTGCTGTCGGCTGTCAGAATCGTGTAATTCTTCAATCTGGCTGTAGCCGTAATGATACGATCGGCCGGATCGGCATGAAACTTTTCCGGAAGGGAATAGGCTTCTTCCATAATGGCCAGATCAACAGGTTCTACCTGCCATTGGTTCAGTTCGATGTAGTGCCGGAACCATGTTTTCCAATGGCGGTTGAACTCAATGCGGCCGCGCTCCGATGCGCAGGCGATCTCCGCAACGCTTATGGGAGAAACAAATATCTCTGAAGCTGTTGCTTGCAGCAGGGTAGCCGCCGTATCGGAGAGCGATTCCGGATCGGAAACAGCCCAGATGATGCAGCAGGTGTCCAGAAGAAGCTTCATGTTTTTAGCATCTCCCAGTTCCCTTCAGGGATGAGGGGTTCCGTCAAATCGGTTTTGACTTGAACGCTTCCCCTGCCGCAACCCAGCCTGGTGCGGTTCTGTTTCTCTTTGGCGTCGATGGGAACCAGATGGGCGACGGGGACATTGCGTTTGCGAATTTCCACTATCGCGCCTTGCTCCACAAGGGTAAGGATTTTGCTTAAATTATTTTTAAGTTCGGCAATGTTGGCAACTTTCATGGCAATAATATAGGCCATCTTTATGGCCATGTCAAGCCGCTTTTTATGAAGCAAGGATTAAGTCATGGGGAAAGCACAAATATTGATCGTGGAAGACGACGCTATTATCGGAATGGACATTCAAAGCCGTCTGAAAAATCTTGGCTAAGTGGTGCCTGCCATCGTGTCTTTTGGAGAGGCAGCGGTTCAGAAGGTTGCGGAGCATAAGCCTGATCTGGTGCTGATGGATATTGTGCTCAAGGGCGAGATGGACGGGATTGAAGCTGCCGAAAGCATCAGGTCCCGCTTCGGCACACCGGTTGTTTTTGTTACGGCCTATGCGGATGAGAAACGGCTTGAACGCGCCAAGCTCACGATGCCTTTCGGCTTTATCCTCAAGCCGTTCCAGGATAAAGACCTTAAGATCACTATTGAGATGGCGCTCTATATTGCTCATGTTGATGCTGAACGGAAGCAGGCAGAGGAGAAATTAAGAGAATCTGAAGAACTACACCGCCTCACTATGGAAAATATTTCAGACCCTGTGTTTGTCACAGATGACGATGGCAAATTCACATTCATTTGTGAAAATGTGCCGCATATTCTTGGCTACACCATGGAAGAACTTGAAAACATGGGTAATATTTCGAAACTTATAGGAGATGATCTTTTTAACCTTGAGGAGTTAAAAACTCAAGGCAAGATTCATGATGTCGAGAGGGTGATTGTCGATAAGTATTGAAAAACTCTGATATATCTTATAATGATTAAAAAAGTGTCTATAAAAGGGGGGACGGTTCAAGTTTCAAACCGCCAGTTTCAGCAATTCGAAATCAAAAGGTGGGGTGGAATGTAAGCATGGAAAAGCTAGGCTACATTCTCTATAGGGATGTTTTCAATATTAATATTGACGAGGTCAATGTTAAATAGGATATAATCGATGGGAAAAAAGTTTTTCTTCGTTTTTATTGTAAAAGAACTATCGGATATAGTTTGGTATGCTTTTGATGATTGGCCGAAGAAAGTCCAAGGATCAAATTCATGATAAAAGTCCTGATCATAGATGATGACCAAGCGATGTGTAAGATGCTGTCGGGTCTGGTGAACCAGATGGGACACGATGCTGTCTGTGAGCACACTTTGGCTGCCGGGCTGAAGGAAGCACGCTCCAACCCCTATGATGTAGTATTATTGGATGTGCAGATGCCCGATGGGAGCGGTCTATCCATTCTGCCCCAAATTCGGGTGTCCAAGTCCTCACCGGATGTCATCATCATGACCGGAGCCGGCAGTTCGGATGGTGCTGAACTGGCTATCGACAGCGGCGCCTGGGATTACATTCAGAAAACGTCTTCCCTGCAAGATTTAAAGCTGTCTCTGGCCCAGGTTCTTCAATACCGGCAGGAAAAAGAAGCCAACCGCCCCAAAATAGCCCTGAAAAGAGAGGGTATTATCGGCAACAGTCCCCAGATGCAGGCCTGTCTCGACCTTATGGCCCAGGCGGCAAGCAGTCATGCCAACGTCCTGATCACGGGCGAAACCGGCACCGGCAAGGAGCTTTTCGCCCGGGCCATTCACGCCAACAGCTCACGTGCGGACAAGAATTGGGTTGTCGTGGATTGTGCGGCCCTTCCTGAAACCCTGGTTGAAAGTGCGCTGTTTGGATATGAAAAAGGAGCCTTCACCGGAGCGGAAAAATATCAACAAGGGCTCTTTCAGCAGGCCGACGGGGGTACGCTTTTTCTGGATGAGGTCGGTGAGCTGCCATTGTCCGTGCAAAAAACTTTTCTCAGGACGCTTCAGGAGCAACACTTCCGACCTGTCGGCAGCAAACGGGAAATCTATAGCGATTTCAGGCTGATTGCCGCCACCAATCAAAATTTGAAACACATTTATCATACCGATGCGTTTCGAAGCGATCTTTTCTATCGGTTAAAGACCATCGAAATAAAGGTACCGCCCCTGCACGAGCGTCGCGAAGACCTCAAAGAACTTATTTTATATTATATGGGCAAAATTTGCGAAAAAAACAATCTGATGCTCAAAGGACTCTCTTCTGAGTGCCTGGCGATGTTGTTCGGGCATTCATGGCCGGGAAATGTCCGTGAACTTGTCAATGCCCTGGAAAGGGCCATTGTGGTCTCCGGAACAGAACCCGTGATATTCCCCAAGCATCTGCCCACCGATATTCGCATCCGGGCCGCAAGAACATCCCTGCAGAAAGCGCCTGCACCTTTAAATAATCAGGAGAAATTACCCCCCCCCCCGCCTTCTTTCGAATTTCCAAATTTTAATGAATACAAAGAGCGCATGATTGCGGAAGGTGAGAGAAAATATCTGGAATCATTGATATCCTTTTCCAAAGGTTCCGTTAAGGAAGCCAGCCGCATCTCCGGCCTGGGCCGCACCTGGATCTATGCGCTGATGAAAAAATATGGGATATCCCGCTTCGGTTGGCCCCAATGATCCGCCGGCCACTTTTTCTGACCCTGCCCCCTGTTTACTGATCTGAACAGCTATTCACTGTCGTGAACTTTTGTCTTTTTGTTATGTACAGTTCTTTGGTTTGTTTCCAGCCGCCCCACCCGGAAAAAACTAATAAGCCACTGATATCGTTCAGATAGCCAATCCATAAGCCTGGTTGGCCCCCTTTTTGCTATATAGGGTTGCAGTTGTTACCGCATGATCGCAACAAAACAGTACTCAAAAAAGGAGAGAGTCAAAGATGCGCATCATTTTATATGCAAAGGCAAAAACCAAAGCCGGCCAGCGTCTTAACGATCGCCTAAAAGAAGTTAATTTGAGGGCCAAGATCGATACTTACACCACCATCGACGGCCTGGTCGGGCGTCTGCAACAAACCGGCTACACTTATGACAGGCGTATTGTTGTTGTTCTGGCCGCCAGCAGCAAAGAGCTGTCGGCGATTTGTGCAATCAAAGAGTCATTCCGGGATGCTCGCATGATCTTAATTGTTCCTGACAGAAAAAAAGACACCATTTCCGCAGGGCACCGAATGTATCCGCGTTATCTGGCGTATGCGGATGGTAATTTTAACGATGTTGTCGCTGTTTTGGAAAAAATGGTGTCGAACAGCCAGGCGGCATCCGGAACAGGTCATGATGAACAAAGTGATAGGAGCATGTTTATCTAAAACTATTAATCAAAAAAGAAAGGAGCAACACTATGGCAGAACTTGCAGAAACAATGGATCAGGCCGTAAAGGCCATGGTCGACAAAGAGGGCAAATACCTGACCTTTTCGTTGGCCGGTGAGGAGTACGGCATCGGTATTTTAAAGATCAAGGAGATCATCGGGATGATGCCGATCACCACGGTTCCGCAAACCCCTGAGTTTGTCAAAGGGGTCATTAACCTGCGGGGCAAAGTAATCCCGGTCATTGATTTGAGGCTCCGGTTCGGGATGGATGCCATGGACTACACCGAGCGCACCTGCATCATCGTGGTGGAGATCGACGGATCTGCCGGAACCGTTCAGATCGGGATCGTCGTCGATGCGGTATCAGAGGTATTAAATGTTAATGCAGAGGATGTCGAGGAGACGCCTACATTCGGTGCCAAGCTGAACACGGACTATATTCTTGGTATGGCCAAGATGGAAGGGGGTGTTAAGATTTTGCTCGATATTGATCGCGTGCTCAGCGCAGAAGAGGTTTCGTTATTAGACAAGGCCGCCTGATCGTTTTCCGGGAAGGTTTGACGACAACAACAAAACTATAAGAAAGGAACTAAACAATGTTTAAGAATATGAAATTGGGGACAAAAATTGGTGTGGGGTTCGGCATACTCATTATTATTGCCTGCGCCCTGGGGGGCCTTGCCGTCAAGAACATGAAAGCCATCGAGGGCAAGTCCATTATTCTGGCCAATGAATATGCGCCTGAAGTCGAGCTGGCCAACAGTGTGGAAAGAAACTCCGCCAAAATCATGTTCGCCATGCGGGGATACACTTTCAGCGAAGAACGCGAATATTTGGAAAGGGCGAATGATCGAATGAAGCGGCTCGATGAGCAGATCGGCAACACCAAAAAGCTCTCGGAAAAAGCCGAGCACCTTGTAAAATTACGCGGTGTCGTTGGTGACATCGAAGGAAACGTCGGAGAGTACAAGAAGCTGACTGCGCAGACCGAAAAAACTATTGGACTGATGCATGAAAACCGAAAAACACTCGATTCGGCCGCGGCCGCATACATGAAGAATTGCGAAGATTTTCTGAACAGTCAGAACGAAAAGATTAAAAAAGAATTTGCCATGGGGGTCGGAGAGGCAAAGCTGCTTGAACGACTGGAAAAAAACATAATGATCAATGACATCATTGACGTGGGCAACACCACGCGCATTGCTGCTTTTAAATCACAGGCCCTGCGTGATCCCAAGATCATCCAGGATGCCGTCAAAAATTTTGACATTATGGCGGATAAGCTCAAACAAATCCGTAACAACACAACACAGGAAGCCAACCTGAAACAGCTTGACAATATCCAAAGAGCTGCCGACGAATACAAGCAGGGCATGCTGGACTTTTTAAAGAACTGGCAGGCGCTTCAGGATATCGGAGCCCAGCGAAACCTGACCGGCGACAAGGTGCTGGCAGCATCCGAGGAACTTGCCAAGGCGGCCGTGACCGGCACAAAAGGTATTGCTGATGATGCGGTCAAAACACTTTCCGCCTCACAAACGGTTATGATTATCGGTCTGATCATTGCTTTTACTTTGGGTGTGGCCATCGCCTTTTTTATCACCCGCTCCATCACCAGGCCGATCAACCGCATCATCGAAGGTCTGAACGAAGGGTCTGACCAGGTGGCCTCGGCTTCCGGGCAGGTCTCATCCGCCAGCCAGTCTTTGGCCGAAGGCGCTTCCGAACAGGCCGCGTCAATAGAGGAAACCTCCTCATCCCTGGAAGAGATGTCCTCCATGACCAAGCAGAACGCCGATAACGCCAATCAGGCTGACAATCTGATGAAGGAAGCCAACCAGGTGGTGACCAAGGCCAACGACTCCATGAGAGAGCTTACCACCTCCATGGCAGAGATCTCCAAGGCCAGTGAAGAGACCTCCAAGATCATCAAGACCATTGATGAGATTGCTTTCCAGACCAACCTGCTGGCACTCAATGCCGCCGTGGAAGCGGCCCGGGCCGGCGAAGCCGGAGCAGGCTTTGCCGTGGTGGCCGATGAGGTCAGGAACCTGGCTATGCGGGCGGCCGATGCCGCCAAAAACACGGCCAATCTGATCGAAGGGACCGTCAAGAAAGTCAAAGACGGCGGAGAGCTTGTCGCCACGACCAACGAGGCCTTCACCGAGGTGGCCAACAGTTCGGCCAAGGTCGGCGGACTGGTTGCTGAAATTGCGGCCGCTTCCAAGGAGCAGGCCGAGGGGATCGATCAGGTCAACAAGGCTGTAGCCGAGATGGACAAGGTCGTTCAACAGAATGCCGCCAATGCGGAAGAGTCTGCCAGTGCTTCAGAGGAAATGAATGCCCAGGCAGAGCAGATGAAAGGGTTTGTGAATGAGCTTGTGGAACTGGTCGGAGGAGGCGGCAAAGGCAACACCGGGGGTCATGCCCGGGTGACACGCAAGTCTAAAAGTGCAGCTCATAAAAAATTCCCGGCGACTGCAAAGAAATCCAAAGGCAAAGCACTGGCGGTTCATCATGCCATGGAAGTCAACCCTAACCAGATCATTCCGATGGATGATGACGATTTTAAGGACTTCTAAATAAAATTGCTTGGCAATTTTAGAAACGCGGCTTGTCTGCCTCACCGTGTACGGCATCTTCGACCGGCAGGCTTCGCCGCTTCAACAACAGGAGATGCAATGCGATGGGCTTCGAATCATCGCATTGCATCTATCTGTAATGACTCTTCTCTCAGTTTATCCGGTCGGCGACCGCCCGGGTTACCAATCCCGGCAAAAAGCACAATGACAGGCGGAAGTAAAAGACGGCTTTCATCTAATGTCAAACAAGCGGAAGGAAAAAGAACATGAACGCCTTTGATAAAACAACGACCCAACCCGCCAACGTACATATCGGCTATAACGGTTATGTTGACGGGTCGGTTGAATTTTATGGCGACCAGATAGAAGTGCTGACAGGGTATTCAAGAGAGGAGTTTAATTCCAAGAAGACCAAATGGACTGACCTGCTCCCTGAAGAAGATACTGGAGATTCAAGGGAAGGAAATGTTAGGATTTTAATCGATATTAATCGAGTACTCAGCGGTGAGGAGATAGCTGCTTTAGAAAAGGCAGCATAAGGTTTTATGGAAAAGAATATCAGAGTTTTAATAGTTGACGATTCAGCTGTGGTTCGGAAGGTGTTTTCGGAAAACTTATCTCGTGAAAGAGGGATAGAGGTTGTTGGGACAGCACCTGATCCATACGTTGCCAGGGATAAAATTATAAAATTAAAACCAGATGTTATAACTCTCGACATAGAGATGCCCCGCATGGATGGACTGACCTTCCTTAAAAAGCTCATGAAACATTATCCGCTTCCGGTAATTATTGTCAGCTCCCTTACGCCAAAAGGAAGTAAGATAGCACTGGAGGCCCTTTCCTCAGGCGCCCTTGAGGTTATTTCTAAGCCTTCCACTTCTTATTCGGTAGGCGATATGAGTATCCAGCTGGCGGATAAAATAAGAGCCATCGCTAATGTAAAGGTTCAGGCCATGGGGCAGTCCACCCAGGAGTCTGATTATAAAAAAGCTGTGCTGCCTTCAAGGGCATTGACAGAAACAACCAATAAGATCATCGCTATAGGGGCATCCACCGGGGGAACGGAAGCGCTGAGAGCGGTTTTAACAAGAATGCCGCTTAATTCACCCGGGATAGTTGTTGTTCAGCATATGCCGGCCCAATTTACGACTGCATTTGCTGAACGGCTCGATTCTTTATGCGAAATGACAGTCAAGGAAGCCAAAGACGGTGACACGGTAATAAATGGGACGGTTCTTATTGCTCCCGGCAACTATCATATGCTGCTTAGAAGAAGTGGCGCCCGTTATTATGTCCAGGTTAAAAGCGGGCCTATGATTCACCATCAAAGACCGGCGGTTGATGTACTCTTTAAAACAACGGCCGATTATGCCGGTGCAAATGCCATTGGAATAATTTTGACCGGCATGGGAAAAGATGGCGCAGAGGGTTTGTTAAAAATGAAAGAAGCAGGCGCAGGGACTATTGCCCAAGATGAAAAAAGCTGTATTGTTTTCGGGATGCCCAAGGAAGCCATTAAATTGGATGCAGCCGATCGAGTAGTAAGTTTGGAGAATATTACCCAGACTGCGTTAAATATGCTTCAATAGCAGGCATAGCTGACCGAAGCTGTATTATTATTTTAGGCATGACAAAGATAAAAGGAGGCGTGAAAATCTTGCTTGACATGGAACACTTATTAAAATGAACCCTGTTGATCTGTTTTTGGAAAACAGCATGATCACAATAGAAAGGTGTTTTGTAGAAACCGGCGCTAAGTCCGGAATCTAAATTAACTATGAAGGTTTAAATGAAAGGAGCATTCTGTTTTTGGAGCCTCAGATGAGATATATTATTGTGCTGTTTATTGCGATGATTATGACCTTTTCCCAGGATTCCAGTTCTTACGGAGAATCAATCCAGGAAGAAACATACCAAAGACTGGATAAGATCCGGACGGTCAAGAAGCAGCAGCTTTTTGACTATCTGGAGAAAATTCGCAAGAACGCGGATGCTATCGGCTCCGACAATCCCATGTCCGAGTTTTTTTACATAAAGAACAGGTATTATCAACTTCAGAAAACCACCCCTCCCCCAGAAACACTCTTGCGCAAGATCAGTGAGCTCAAAAAAAAGATTCGCGACCATTACCTGCGCAACTACTCCTCGTTCTATGACATCCTGTTTATAAACAAAGACGGGGATATATTCTACACCATTCGCCAGCAATCCGACTATCATGAAAATCTTTTTGAAGGTGAGCTTGCCCAGACAGCTCTTGCGCAGCAACTAAAGAAGCATCCTATGGAAACATTTGTGGACTATCAATATTATGCAATTTCAGATGAACCTTCAGCTTTCTTCGTAGTACCTGTCTTGAAGGATGGACATTTTGCAGGCTGGTTTGTTTTGCAATGCGCCATCAATAAAATAAACAGCATGTTTACACAAGAAGAGGGACTGGGAGCAACGGGCGAAGTCTTCTTGGTTAACAAGCAGCACTATATGCTAACTGATTCACGCTTTTACGGAGACTCCAGCATTCTCAAAAAACACTTATCATATGAAAATATTGCCGCCAAATTCCGCGAAAAAGCCGGTCACAAAATTGTTGTAGACTACAGGGGGGTCAGGGCACTCAGTTCATTCGAAGTCTGTCGTATTTCCAATAGCGAATGGCTGCTAATTACGAAAATCGACGAAGACGAAATTACCACGGAGCAATACAAAAAAAAGAGGGAAGAATCACGGCAACATCTTATCCTAAACTTCCAAGAGCAGAATCGCCGGTACTGTAGTTCCATGCCCATAGACAGAAAACCGGTAGAAGTTGATATGGACGAATTTCGCAAAGTGCATAAAAAAGAGCTGATATGCACGTACGGTGTCTCCTCGTGTACTGTTGTGATCGTTTCTTTTCCAGAGAAATTCTCCTACATGAGTCATATCAGCAATCTTGACAGGATGTACGGCGGGGACACTACAGATCTGATCGGGCACATTTTCAAGCGAGTGAATACTTTTGACATATACAAACATGAGCTAAGAAAGCTCCAAGCCATTGTCGTTGCAAATCATTTTGAAGCCGTAATGAATATAATCGACAGGCTCGTCGACGCAGGAATCTTTCTCTCTCAGATAAAATTTATATATAACCCCGATGCACACTATGGAAATGTGCTGCATGATTACGTTAACAGTAAAACGCTGGTTGAGTGGGTGATGGACAGGGAGGCCGAAAACAAGCTGCGTCAGTGCGCTGCAGGTGTGAAGTCGTTAGGGGATATGCTAAAACCTCTTATAGGTTACGGATTTCCCTTGAAATAAATCGACTTGCCAGGGACGTGTCCAATGTTATCGGCAAAGAAATGTATTTTGAATCATCCGGCTTAAAACAGGCCCTGAAAAGTCTTGGGTGGGAAGAGCATATTCCGGACAACCGTACTTTGGAGTTGATCTGTTTGTTCCTTGAAGATGAACACTATTATATGATCCTTATTTAAATAAATTATAAGATTATAGCGAACTATGTTTAGCAGAAAAAGAGAATATGAAGTTTCAGACCCTGCCTTTTATGATTCCCTCATAACTGCGCAAAAGAAACGCGTTCGGCAACATTCCCAAGATGCAAGGGAATGGCTGGAACTTGGTCGTCTTTGTGAAGCAAAAATAGATATGATCCAATATTTTGCCAGACGAAACTGGGGGATAAGATTATTCATCCCCATATATACTGTTTTAATTTTATCCTCAGTTTGCATCGGCTATTTTGTGTTCAGCAACCCCAATTTAACTCCATTTCTTTTTATCATAATAATGCTAACAGCCATCTTTACGGTAATTTTGTTGCGATGGTTATGGCTGCTGAGATATCCACCGTCCGGCGCAAAATATTTTAAAAAAGCGATTGAATTAGACCCACAATGCGGTGATGCGTACATGCACCTGGGTCTGATTGCGTTCAGAAGATATCAAAAGCGAGAAGCATGCCTGCTCTTGGAGCAGGCCATACGGTTGAATGCCGGCAACAAAGCAAAGCAACTGGACAAAGAAATGAAACATCATGTTTCTTCGATCCACCAAGACTATGAGAATAAAATCGCCGTTTTGCAAGAAGAAGCCAAGGCCGAAGCCCAAGAGCTGGCCCAGCGTGATTTCATAAGATTAACCACGAAAATTTTGGAATCAAAGGCCGGACTTGAAGAGCAATCTTTTACAGCCGCCGCCAGAGCAACTGAAAACATAGTGGGTAAGCGTTCATGGCAGGCGTTTTCGGAGCAGACCCGCACGTACCTGGCTACAGCCGAACAGGTTTATACTGTTCTGGCCGAACAAGAGGAAAAGCCGGATGGAGTAAATATATGAAAACCAAATTACAATATACCAGCGCATTAATGCCGGCTGCAATTGCTGTTGTGATCATGGTCGTAGGCTTTTATTCTTGGAAATCTCATAATGATTATGAGAAAGGCCTTATCGCTCAAGTGCATCAACTAATGTTGATAACAGCAAAACATTCAAATGCGGGAGTAAAAATCCGGAACGATCCTTATTATCATCATGAAAAAACCATCACTGCCTTTACCCCAATCAGTTTAGGCGAAGATTTTTGGGAAATTACCGTTACGGAACCGTACGCTGCTGTTGCCGATCCCATCCACAAGAATGCAATGACTACGTTTGGGTTTGCAGGTTTGATTGTTTTATTGTTTGCAGCCGGAGGCATTTTTCTTTTTAAAACTCAAAAAGAAAAAGCGGTGCTCGAAGAAAGATCAAAATATGTAGATGAAATTGCTGCAACAGCCGAAGCATTAAGACGATATGTAGTTGAAATTGCTGCAACAGCCGAAGCATTAAGACAAAGCGAAGAAAGGCTTCAAAAGCTTTCCGAGGCTACTGTTGAAGGGGTTGCCCTGATCGGAAATGGCAAAATATTGGCTTCAAACGAAGTTTTTGCCAGAATGTTTGGATATGATTTCGCGGAAGTGGACGGGATGGAGGTTCTTGATGTTGTAGCACCGCAGTACAGGGACTTGGCGTTAAAACAGATGTCTTCGAGCAATGAAGAACCTTATGAGTTGATGTGTATTAAAAAAGACGGGACGACTTTACCGGTTGAAGCTTGCGGCAAAGCAGTCAGCTATCAAGGCCGCCTGGTCAAGCAAACAGCCTTAAGAGACTTGAGTGAACGCAAGCAGGCGGAGCAAGAACGCATCCGGCACGAAAAACTCCAGGGTGTCCTCGAAATGGCCGGCGCTGTGTGTCATGAAATAAATCAGCCGATGCAGATCATAAGCGGATATTCAGACCTTTTGCTGGGGGAAATATCTAAAGATAGTTCGATATATGAAGACTTGAACATCCTAAAGGGACAGGTTGTTAAAATGAGTGAAATAACGGATAAACTTATGAAAATCACTCAATATAAAACATGTGAATACATTGAAGGCCGCAAAATCATTGATATTCATAAAGCTTCAAAAGAAATGGAGGCGGCATGATGAACAAAAAAATACTTTTGGTGGATGATGAAGAGCAGATACGCATCATGCTTAAGAAAGCGTTTAGTCAAGCCGGCTATTTGGTTCAATGTGCCGCAAGTGCTGAAGAGACTCTGGATATTTTGGAAAAAGAAAAATATCAGGTTATGTTTCTTGATCTCAAACTACCAAAGATGAATGGTGTGGAACTGTGCCGAAAAATTCGAAAAGACAATCCCATTGGTGTTATCTATGCGGTAACCGGGTACGCATCCCTTTTTGAGCTTGCGGATTGCCGGGAGGCTGGTTTTGATGATTATTTCAATAAGCCGGTAGAACTTAAAACTCTCTTAAAAGCGGCCCAAGATGCCTTTGATAAAATAGAGAGATGGAAAAAGCGATAAAAACTATTATGAACTCGTATCCGTTCACGGGTTCAAAGGTTCAAGGATTCAGCCGCCTACGCTGAAGCTACGTCGGTCCAAGAGGGTTCGAGTGAAATACTTTAGAAAAACAAAGAAGCGAGATTAATCATGCGAACAATTGTCGGCGTATCGGATATGAAAGTCAGTAACGATTTGGAAGCCGTTCTTGTCACCTATTCTCTGGGGTCGTGTATCGGTGTTGCAGTTTACGATGCCGTGGCAAAGGTAGGCGGTCTTCTCCATTATTTGCTCCCGGAATCCAAGCTGGCTCCGGAAAAAGCCATAAACAATCCGTATATGTTTGCCGACACCGGCATTCCTGCTCTGTTCAAGGCCGCCTATGGGTTAGGTGCCAAGAAGCAGAGAATGAAAGTTGTCGTAGCAGGAGGGTCACAGATTATGGACCAGGCCGGCTTTTTTAACATCGGCAAGCGCAATGATATTGCACTCAGAAAAATGTTTCATAAAAACAACGTGCTCATTGATTACAGGGATGTAGGCGGCATTGCCAATCGAACCATAAAACTAGAGGTTAAAAGCGGGGATGTCTGGTTAAAAGTATCCGGCCAGGGAGAAAAAAAGATATGAGCGATATAAAATCTATCATAAAAAAGATTGACTGTTTGAAACCGGTTCCCCAGGTGGCAAATAAGGTCATGGCTATTGCCCAAGACCCCAACAGCTCCATGTCCGATCTGTCCAAGGTTATTGTTTATGACGCGGCCGTAACCGCTAATTTATTGAAAGTTGCCAACTCCGCCTACTTTGGGATGTCGGGCAAGGTTGATTCCGTCCATCAGGCCATTGTCTACATGGGTATGAGCCAGGTGATTGATCTTGTCATGCTGGCAGCAAGTTCTGAAGATTTAAAAAGCGCCCAGAAAGGGTATGACCTTGACGAGGGTGAACTCTGGAAATATTCGATTTCCTCTGCTCTTATTGCCAGGGAGCTGGCCGAAAAGAAAAGAGCCAAAGACGCTAACCTGATATTTACCGCGGCACTCTTAAAGGATATCGGCAAAGTGATCTTAAGCCGGTATGTCGGGGATTCATATGAAAAAATCAACACTTTGGTAGCAGAAAAAGATTTTTCTTTTAGAGAGGCGGAAAAAGAAGTGATCGGTATCGATCATGCGGAACTCGGGGCTATGGTGGCTGAAACGTGGAAGTTCAGCCCCAAGATGGTGGAAATTATCAGAAACCATCACTTTCCGGACGAGTCCCTGGAAAGTTATCTTGAAACGGCCATAGTTTACATGGCAGACACGCTGTGCTTGATGATGGGAATCGGTGGAGGATCGGACGGCCTGGCTTACAGGTTCCGCCAGGATGTGGTGAAGTATTTGGGGCTCAC